>JAGMCY010000007.1 GCA_023128965.1 Candidatus Aenigmatarchaeota archaeon
CACATATCTCACATCTTTCGTTTATCCAAGGAATAAGCTGGTGCCC
Source organism: Candidatus Aenigmatarchaeota archaeon (assembly GCA_023128965.1). Taxonomy (GTDB): domain Archaea; phylum Aenigmatarchaeota; class Aenigmatarchaeia; order QMZP01; family QMZT01; genus JAZGEG01. Next base: position 47 of record JAGMCY010000007.1, read on the forward strand.
AACTTTTATGAAGTTTTGTCCGCATGCGTTGCAAAAGAAAACATGATCCCCATCCGGGTCTGTTTGACCTGTATCTTCAAGCTCCCAAACACTTCCGTGTATTCGGTAACAACTCGGGCAGTGCCTGGCCTCTTCAAATGGAATAACATCAATTGGTTCTGGCCTTTCTTCTGGAGGAGGCGGTTCCTCTTCCTTTTTGGTTTCTGTTAAATCATCAGGACTTCTTTTTTCTATATCATGTCCCCATTCCTCTAGATCATCAGGCCTCTCCGCCACCCTCCCCTTCCACTTCTCTATATCATGCTCGAATCTCTCTAAATCACGAGGTCTCTCCGCCACCCTACCCTCCAATTTAACAGGCAGCTCTTTACGATAGGGGTCAGTTAAAGAAACCAAAAACTCCCTCTTTTTGATTTCCAACTTATCTTCTATGAATTCTAAATATCTAAGAATTTCAACTAAATTTAACTCGGTCACCTCTCTGTATGTTATCGGCTTATTTCCAGCCTTGCTTGAAAAAAACCCAATAAAAATTTTATCTGTTTTTTTCTCTCTGTAAAATCTAACACCATCAATAGGGTATCTTGTTTTCTTTTTCGGGGGACCGAAGATGGTACCCTCGTCTGGTTCTCCAGGCATTCCGATTCTAACAGGTACTATCTCTAATTTTTCACCTAAAAAACCCCTCTTTTTCAGTTCCTCTGCCAGCCATTTAGACAAGAATATCCCCACAATGTTAACAATTATTAATTGGTTGTATAAAGTTAAAAATAATTAATTGTTTATTTCTTGTATTTTTCCCGCTTTTCCAGTTTCCTTTTATGCCTCTCGATCGATTTTGTAACAGGATCCTTTTTAAATTGTTTTATCAGTTCCCATTTCCTGTTTCCCATATGAATTATTGTCTGCGAGTAAAGGCTATCTCTGAGACTTTCTTTATCTGGAAATCCATCGGGTAGGTCAGAAATTTCAGTTTCAATGTCTTGTACCAATTTATCAGCGTATTCACTCAGTGCTTCCTTGCTCTTGGGCACGCCTATATTTTTCAGTAATTTTTCAATCATTTGCCTTTCCTTTAATTTTTCCTTCTTGATTAAAGTTGAGAATACAGTTTCGTATAATTTGTCTCCTGATTCCTTTAGAATCTTCAATGCGCTGTTGTAATTTCCCTCTTTAAACATCCTGCACGCAAGTGCTTTTGCGTAAAGCATTTCTGAGTGTTTCTTATTCCTTATCGCTTCGAATCCCCTTGCTGCTGAATAAAAATTCTCTTCAGCCTTTCCGAAATCACCATCCTTTCCAAAATACTTATCTAAAATCTGCTTATCACCATCCGAATCAAAATTAATAGCCTTTTGACGAGTAGAAGATGCCCAAACTATTTTCCTAGCCATTTCCCTTGATTCTTTGTCGAGTAATCCAGCATACCCACTCTTAACCTTCAATTCTTTATCTATTTCGCCCGAATAATCAACCCTCTTAAGTGGTTTATTAACATCAATGGGATTTCCATAATCATCAACAGGATGTCCTCCCGCATTTACCTTATAACCAAAACCCCATTTGTTTCCTTTACTATCCTCAAGTATTCTTTTACCTGTATTATTCTCAGCCAGTTCCTTTACTTTAAGGAAATCAGAAATTATCTGAGCCCTAAATGGTTTCCCTCTTTTTGCGTATTCTACGCCAACGTTTCCGAGTTCTTCAAGGATGTCGTATCTCTGACCTGTTCCGCTATGAACATAAAATTTAGTTCCATTGAGGGCAGAATTAACAAGTCTAGCATAGTATCTGTCCAGTCTGTCCAGTTCTCTTAAACTCATTCCAGTCCTTTCGGACTCTCGGGCTGCAACATTCAACATGCAATCTCACACTTCATAATTAATTACTATTTGGTAAATAATTATTAAGTGTATTTAAATACTTTTTGGTAGTCAATTTTACCTAAAATTTGTAGATTTTTAAATTTTATTCAAGTATCTCTTCCTTTTCAAACCAGAGTTTCACCTCTGTTTCTGCCTCTTCCTTCGTCCCCGATGCGTGTACGAGGTTTCTTAAACCCCTTCCTTCGGAATCGGCTTTTTCGAAAGAATCTTCTCCGAGATCCCCGCGTATCGTTCCCTTATTCGCCTGGCCGGGGTCTGTATGCCCAATCAAACCCCTCGCCCTCTGAACGGCATCAAACCCCTCGAAAATCATCGCGATTATGGGCCCTTCGGTCATGTAAGCTTCCAAACCCTTGTAAAAAGGCTTGTCCACGTGGGCGGAGTAATGCTTGCGGAGAGTTTCGATCTCAGCGTTTATCATCTTGATCGCGCGCACGCTCAACCCACCGCGCTCGAGACGGTTTATTACCTCTCCTATGAGATTCCTCCTCACACCATCAGGCTTGACTATAATGCACGTCCTCTCCATCCCAGATCACGTTCCCCTGCTTTCTGTAAAATCCTTTATAACTTCATTTATTCTTTTCGAAACCTCTTCTTTACCCCCCTCCACATCCACGTCTTTTAACACGCCTTCCTTTCTGTAATATTCGATAAGAGGTTTGGTGCTTTTTTCGTAGACTTCCATCCTCCTTTCAACAGCTTTTTCTTCCTGGTCCTCCCTGTGGTAGAGTTCGCCACCACAGTTATCGCATACCCCCTCTTTTTTTGGGGGGATGTTCTTTACATGGTAAATCGCTCCGCATTTCCTGCATGTCAGCCTTCCGGTTATCCTCTCGATTATCTCATCCTCAGATGCAACGAAATTAACAACGAGTTCTATTTTTGTTATATCTCCTAGTTCTTTTGCCTGCCTCACCGTTCTCGGAAAGCCATCGAGTATGAAACCCCTCTTGCAGTCTTTCTGGTTTATCCTTTTTTTTATTATGTTTATGACCAGTTCGTCCGGGACGAGCTCTCCGCTGTCCATGTAACTTTTGATATCATTTCCGAGGTCTGTCCCCTTCTTGACCTCCTCCCTCATTATCTCCCCTGTGGATACCCTGGGAATTCCGTATTTTCTGGATACTATCTCCCCGTGCGTCCCCTTCCCTATTCCCGGAGGTCCTAGGAATATCATGTTCATAATATCACTTTCACCTAACCTATAAAAGTTGGCCTCTTCGTCACCAATCTTGGAAGCGGGAGAGGTTTGAAAGGTCTCCCCTCGGTTCCTTTCTTGACCATTTTCACGAGCGAGGTTTTAGATAACCTTTTCACCTTTCCTGTCTCCCTGAAGCGTGTCGCTAGCTTCTTGTCTTTCAGCTCCTTCTTCCCCACAACCACGATAAAGGGAATCCATTCAACTTCGGCATCCCTTATCTTTTTCTGCACGCTCTCGTTTCGATCATCAACATCCACGCGCACGCTTTCCTTCGAGATATCCTCTGCGATCTTTTCAGTCTGTTTAAGGAATTTCTCGGAAACCGGAATGAACCTGATTTGTGTCGGGCATAACCATAAGGGTAGGATGGGGTTCTTCTCCTTTACCGAATCCATATGCGCCTTTTCGAGGAGCGCGTACATCATTCTCTCTATCGCCCCGGAAGGAGACAAATGAAGGATGATCGGGTATTTCTGCTTGTTGTCCTTGTCCATGTACGTGATTTCGTATCTCTTCGCGTTCTCCACGTCTATCTGGTCTGTGGTTAACGCCGCGGCCTTGCCGAGCCAGTCCACGAAGTTGAGGTCGTACTTGAAAACGAAATAGAAGAACTGCCTGTCCCATATCTCGATCAGAACGGGCTTCCCGATTTTTTTGACCATAGACTTCAGAAAACCCCTGTTCTTATTATAAAACCCCCTCACCATCCTCAAAGCGGCTTCGAGATCCGTTTTCATCGGTATACCCGAACCCTTGAGAATGTCTTTCGCGAGGTCGAGCCTTATGAGCAGTTCCTTCTTCGTCTCCTCGATATCCTTGCAGAAGGCGTGACAGTCTGGCATGGTGAAAGAACGAAGCCTTCTCAAGCCAGCTAATTCGCCACGTTGCTCAACCCGGAACGAGTATCTTGTCAGCTCGTATATCCTGAGGGGAAGATTCCTATACGATATGTTCGCGTCGTGCAGGGCGAGGAAGTGACCAAAACAGGCTGAAAACCTGAGGAACACCCTTTTATTCGGGGTTTCGATCGTGTACTGCCTCGCAGGGAAGCGGTTCAGATAATCCTTCAATGCTGGGTGTTCGCAATCGTACATTATCGGGGTTTCGACTTCCATCGCCCCGTAATCGATCGTTTTTTTCGTAACTAAATCCTCCAGAAGAGATTTTATGAGCCTTCCCTTCGGGAGGAATCTGAAGTTCCCTGGGTCACTCCCCTCCTCATAATCGACCAGCTCGAGCCTTTTCATGAGCGGTATATGCGGAGGCTCTCCCTCAACCTTTCTCGATTTAGCCATCTCGTAGAGCGCGAACCTTTCAAGGTTTTCGTGCTTGGAGAAATCAAACCCTTTAACTTCCCCCTTTTCTACCCTCAGCTTATGCATTCCCCCCTTTGTGTCCATCACGTACCAATCCGAGCGGAGCTCCTTCTCCTTCTCAACCGCTTTCGAGACCTCCTCTTCGGACGTGATTTCCCTTGAAAGTTCGGAAAGCGGGTGTCCCTTAACCGAGATCTGGAACCTCTTGTAATAACCGAATGGAGCACGGTAAACCTTGATTTTCATTCCCTTCAAACGGCTTTCGATCCCTTTCAGAATTTGCAGGGCAGTTGAAGGTGAGGAAGGATTCGTTGATAAATGAACGTAAGGATAGACAACGACGTTCTTCGCTTTCACTTCTTTCATGACATCCGCTATCTCTTTCGAGGTCTTCTTGATTATAATATTCTCCTTTCCTTCATCTGTTTTCTCAACAGCGGAGAAAACAACGAGAACGTCCTTCACATTGCTGACTTTTTTCTCAATCTTCTCCGCCTGCTTTACAGCCTTCTTCTTAGGCTCCCATTCTATGAAGTCCGAATGTAGCAAAAGGATTTTCATTTTCATCCCCTTATCTTTATTTTTGTCTCCGTTATTAATTAAACTCACGGCTGGCTGGTTGGAGTAAGATTGCTCACGAAGTTTTAAAAATTTTTCAGGAAGGACTGAACGCACTCAGGCAAAGCCTTGCTGTATCCCCCTTCGAGGACAGCGAATTTCGGTTTCGCGAGTTCGGATATCATTTTCGAGATTTTCGAATAGGTTTCTATCTTTAGCTTTAATCCTGCGAGAGGGTCTTTTTCGAACGTGTCGAAACCCACTGATACCGCGATTAAATCTGGATTGAATTTCTTGATTTTCTCCAGGCCCACCCAGAGCTTTTCCAAGTATTCGCCTTCCTCAGCCCCGTTCTCCAAGGGGTAGTTGTAGCAGTTCCCTTCGGAATGTTTCCCTGTTCCTGGATAGATAAATCCGTACTGGTGGAGGGAAACGTAGATCACGTTTGGATTTCCCAAAAATATCTCTTGGCTGCCGTTTCCGTGATGAACATCAATATCAAGGATCCCGATCTTCTTCACCCCTTTCAACGCCTTCATAACAGCGATCGCTATGTTGTTGAAATAGCAGAACCCTTCGAACGTCCGCTTCCCAGCGTGATGCCCCGGAGGCCTCATTAAGGAGAATGCTTTTCCCTCCTTCAGGGCGGTTTCCATCGCGAGGACCGCTCCGCCAGCCGAGAGCTTCGCGTAGTTGTATATGTTCGAGATGGAGGGGGTTTCGAAGTTAACGAATTTCCCGTGCTTTACCGTATCTATCATTCCTTTCGAATGGACGAGGAGCAGATCCTGCCTGGAACACTCCTCCGGCTTTATGAATTCGAATTCTTTGGATTTTCTCAGGAATTCGTACGTTCCCCGAACCCTCTCGCTTGATTCCGGATGCCCTGGCGAATCATATTCGAGACATTTTCTTGAAAAGGCTATTTTCATAACACTCTTTAAATAATTTATTCCCTGCCCTTAATTTATAACTATGAATTTGCGAAAGATTTACGAATATTACTCGAGGGAGGACGTGAAGAAATTCATTTTTGAATTCAGTAAAAACAGAGAAGTAACAGGTGTATTCAGGAGTGGAGGTTTCTCCCAAAGACCCAATGTCATACAATATCCTGACGACATTCTAGCGATGGCTAAAACAGGAATAATCGAATTCCACGGTTCGCTCGAGCACTGGTCGCAGCCCATGAACCTTAAATCAGACAACTACGAGCAACTAAGGACGGGCTGGGATTTGATCCTTGATGTAGACTGCAAACTGTTCGAGCACGGGAAAATTGCTAGCGAAGCCTTTCTGCGGGGCATCAGGAGACATGAAATAAATAACGCTTCTATTAAATTTACTGGAGGCACAGGGTTTCACATAGGTATACCATGGGAATCGTTTCCAAAAGAAATAGACTATAAATCAACTGTCAAAAAATATCCTGATTTAGCAAGAATAATAGCTAGATACTTGAAGGAATTTGTCAGGGAAAGGTTTGAAAGGAATATTTTAAAACAATTTTCTGTCGAAGACCTTTCTCATCAAGTTAACAAGCCAATTGGGGAAATCTTCACGGAAGATGGAATCGATCCATTTCAAATTGTTGATGTTGATCCTATCCTTATATCCCCTAGACATTTTTTCAGACTCCCATACTCACTTAATAGGAAAACATTTTTGGTATCCGTTCCCATAAAACACGGTGACCTCGAAAACTTCAAAAAAATGGATGCAAAACCTGAAGGTTTGAAGGTTAGCGAAGGATTTTTAGATAGACATGAAGAGGGAGAAGCAAACACACTTGTTATTCAAGCTTCTGAATGGTGGGGAAGAATAAGCCGCAGTGAGAAGGACAAAATACTGGACAAGGAATTTGAAAGGGCAAGGAAAAGAGGCTTTTATTGGATAAAGCGTGCTGAGATCAAGAAATTCAAAAAAACGGGAATAAAGGGAGAAATCAAAACATCTGTTTCGAAAAAACTCTTCCCACCATGTATAAAAAATATATCAAAAGGTTTGCCTGACGGAAGGAAAAGATCATTATTTGTTCTTATCAATTTCCTCAGATCTTCTAATTGGACATGGGAAGATATAGAGAAATACATTTTTGAATGGAACGAGAACAACAAACCGCCTCTGAGAGAGAACTTGATTCGTTCGCACATAAGATGGAGTCGAAACAGAAATGAGTCCATTCCGCCTCCCAACTGCTTTAAAGATGATGCTAAAGAAGAAGGATATTACAAGGATTTTGATGTATGTGAACCCGATAACAGATGTAAAGCTATAAAAAATCCTGTTACCTACGCTAGGAGCATGATTAAAAAAGGAAAAATTAGAAAATCGCCTTCTAAACAAAGAACCAGCAGTACGCGAAAAGGAGGATAATCGCGAAAAAGGTCGGGAGAAGTCCAGCCTTGAACATCTCTTTTGTTTTTATCTTCCCAACCTCGTGGACTATCGCATTCGGAGCGGTTCCGGGAGGAGCTAGAAAAGTCATGCTCACCGCGATCGCCACAGGCACAACCAAGACCTGGGCAGGGATTCCAAGGGTTGAGGACAACCCGGTCAGGACAGGGATGAACATAGCGGCAGTCGCTGTGTTCTGTATGAATTGCGTGACGGCGAGGACAAGTATAACGAAAGAGAACGCTATCAGGGCTGGGGTTGTCAGGCCGGTGAAGGCGAGAAACACGTTAGCGATCCAGGTTGTCGCTCCTGTTATCTCTAGCGAATGACCGATCGAGACCGCCCCGGCTATCAGGATAAGCGTGCCCCAGCTCGTCACCCTCTCGAAATACCTCCAGTCGTAAACGAAGAGGAACATGAGAAGACCCCCTGCCAAACCGATAACTATGGCGGGCAGGTTATGGAGAGGGGATGTGATCCAGAGGAGCATGGTTAATATTATTATCAACCCCGCCTTTTTCTCCTCTTTCTTGACAGGGCCAAGGTCGGAGACCAGTTTTTTCTCTATCCTCTCGTGTTTCGGCTTGAAATAAATCATGAAGGAAACGTAAAGTAAGAACAACATTACGAGAGCGAACGGAAGCGCAGCAACCATCCATTCGTAAAACCCCCAACCTAGGGCTTCTGTGGCTATCATGTTTGGTGGCGTACCTATCAACAAACCCGCTCCCCCGATGTTCGCGGCGAAAGCGATTCCTAGGAGAATGCATTTGTTGTCCATCCGAACCTTATGCATTATGTGAAGGGCGACGGGGAGCATCAAGAGCGTGGTGGTCGTGTTCGAAATGATCATCGAGAGGAAGCCCGTGATCACGATCAACCCTATCAACACCGCGTTCTCGGAGTGCGAATTTTTGAGTATTTTATAAGCGATTCGCTTGTCAAGGCCTGACCTAGTTAAGCCGGCAGCCAGGAAAAAGCCTATGATTATAAGGAATACGACAGTGCTCCCTAGACCGTAAAGGGAATCAGGGAGCGAAACACTCCCTGAAAACGCGAGCATTAACATCGCGAGGAAAGCGGTGACAGGAAGCGGTATCAATTCAGTCGCCCATAAGTAGATGCTTATCAGGAATATCGCTATGACAGTGAACCCTTGAAAGGAGAGTTCAGAAGGCAGAAGATTAAAAGAAACCACGGATATGTAAAAAAGGAGAATTATAACAATAGGGATAATCCTTAGAAAAATTTTCGCGAATCGCTTCCTCATATATAATTATTTTCCTGCCCTAAATATAATAGCTTGGCCAGCAGAAACCCCAGTGCACACATTCCCCGATACCTTCCAAAGTTTTCACGCAGCAGTCTTTGCACATCTTTTTATCGTTTTTCTTGCAGGTAACGATCACTGGGAATTCAGCTCTTTTGCCGCACCCGCTGCATATTCTTTTCCTTGCCATGATATCTCGAAATTTTTTACTATAATTAGAACCAAAACATAAATAATTAACGTGTGATCGCCTATTTCAATTTCTCCAGCCTCACGGAACCACACTTCGGGCATACCTTAGTGGCGGGCTCCATTATGATAGGCTTCCCTTCCCACCCGCACTGCAAACAGTGAAATTTGGCCATAATTCTTATTCAAATCGCTAGCTTAAATTTATTCCATATGGAGTTCGACCATATCCCCGTCCTTCAAAATCCTCTCCCCTCCAACTTTCTGCCCATCGAACTTCGCTGAAGGTCCCCAGATCCTCGCGTATTCGAGATTTCTTTCAAAATCCTTGTGTATACTCTCCGCTACATCGCGCACTTTTGAGCCCTTTCGTATTATGAGGGGTTTACCCATATCGGGAGGTTTCCTAATCTTCTTCATGTAAATACGCATCAGCTCGAGCATCTCCCATATCTCCTTTTTCAAATCCTCGATCCCCTCCCCCCTCAAGGAGGATACCTGAAGGAATCCCTTTGGAAGGGAATTCCTCTGCACCTTCGAGAGGAGATCAACCTTGTTGTAAATAACGATCTTTTTCACGTAAACCCTGTTCTTTGAAGTGGCGTCTAACAATTTCTCGAGAGTGACGTCTTCCCTTATTAAGACGTCAGCGTTATGAATGCCTCTCTCATTTACAACCAGTTGAACCATCTTCTTGTCTATGTGTTTGAGTTTCACAGTTGAACTGACCTTTATCCCTCCCCTCTCCGTTTTCTTTATCAAAACCTTCGGTTTCTCTTCATTCAGCCTGAAACCCGAATCGTACAATTCCTTCTCTATAACCTTGATCTGCTCCGGTTTGTCTACCATTATCAGGATGAGGTCGGCGTTTCGAACGAAGGAGAGTATTTCCCTGCCTCTTCCCTTCCCGGATGACGCCCCGGAAACTATTCCGGGTATGTCGAGTATTTGAATGCGGGCGAAATTGTATTTCATAACCCCAGGTATCACGTCTAATGTGGTGAAGTCGTAATCCCCTGTCTTGGATTCAGCGGATGTTATCTGGTTCATGAGCGTGGATTTCCCAACAGAAGGGAATCCCACGAGGAGGACGGTCGCATCCCCGGATTTGCGCAGGGAGAGCGCTTTTCCTTTACCTGTTTTTTTCTTTTCAATACCTTCTCTTAACCTGGCGAGCTTCGCCTTTAACCGGCCTATATGGTATTGCGTTGCCTTGTTATATTTCGTATTGCGAATTTCCTCCTCTATTCTCTTGATCTCTCCCTGCCTTTCCATATTAAACCCTTTTTTTATTTATGGATTATTAAAATATAATATGCCTTTACCGATTTTATTCGATCTCGGACTCATAATCTTCATTTCAGCGATCCTCGCTTATTTTGCAAAGATGCTGAGACAACCGCTCATAGTGGCTTACGTGTTGGCGGGTGTGATTGTCGGGCCGGTGGGACTGGGGTTGATAACCAACACAGAGGAAATCGCATTGCTTTCGGAACTCGGGATAGTTTTCCTCCTTTTTTCTGTTGGACTGGAGATAGACTTCAGGAGGTTAAGGCACGTGGGTTTCGTCGCCTTTATGGGCGGAACCATACAGGTTGTCCTCACGTTCTTGCTGGGTTTTGCCGTTGCAATGCTTTTCGGGATGACCAACATCCTCGGTATCTATATCGGCTTGCTGCTCGCATTATCGAGTACGATGATAGTTGCCAAAATCCTGGCGGACAGGGACGAGCTGAACACGTTACATGGAAGGATAATGCTCGGGATTCTCCTGCTCCAGGACATCGTAGCGGTTATAGCCCTTCCGTTCCTCAGAAATATCGATTCCCTGTTTTCGCTGGAATTTGCCGGCTCCATCGTCCTGAGAGGTTTAGGGCTCTTCGCGATAGCGATCCTCCTCAACAGATTCTTCTTTCCGCGGATATTGGATTACGCAGCAGAAAAACACGAGGTCCTCTTCCTAACAGCCATTGCGAACTGTTTCTTCTTCATAGGAGCCTCCTACATCCTTGGATTTTCCATCGCGATCGGAGGGTTCATAGCAGGACTTTCCATGGCGAACTTCCCTTACAACATAGAGATCGCAGGCGAAGTACACTCGCTCAGGGATTTTTTTTCCATAGTTTTCTTTTCCAGCCTGGGTATGCAGCTGAATTTCTGGGTTATACAGGGCATGTTCCCCCTGTTCATAACACTTCTGCTCCTCGTCATGTTGTTGAAGCCCGTAATACTCACTGTTATCTACCTCTTCCTTGGTTACGGAGGACGAACTTCCGGATACGTGGGTCTCGGGATGGGGCAGGCGAGCGAGTTTATGTTCATAATAGCTGCGGAGATGTTCCTGATAGGGAGCATAACCCATGATTTCTATTCCTTCCTTATCAGCATAGTGGTTGTTTCCATCGTGATCACTCCTTACTTTGCGAGGGGGAGAGGCGTATTCTATGAGTTCTTCTCAAGGTTCAGGTTACCGAAGATCCACCACTTCATACACCCGAAGAGCATCCATGTGCTGGAAAACCCCCCGGATAAGATCCTCGAAGACCACATAATATTGTTCGGAGCACACAGGATGGGGGAAAAGATCGTCCAGTACCTGAAGGACAGGGGGGAGAAACTGGTCGTGGTTGAGAGGGATCCTGAAATAGTGAAAAGCCTCTCCAGGAAGGGGATACACGTGAGATACGGGGACGCTGAAAACGAGGAGATACTGAAGAAGATTTTCCTCGCCAGGGCTAAGCTCTTAATACTAACCATACCCTATGCTGATGTCGCTTCCTTTGTGATCAGAAAGGCGAAGAGGTCCCACCCCCAGGTGAGGATTCTCGCCAGGGCGCACACGGAGGTGGATGCGGAAAGGCTTTACAAGGCAGGAGCGGACATAGTTATCATACCGGAATTCGTTTCGGCAGAGAAGATCGTGAAAAAGATCGAGCATTTCTTGAGAGAGAAAAAATTATGATTTCCAAAAAGTACGGGATAAAACCTGACCCTTCAAAGGATCAGCATTTCCTGACGAACCCAGATATTATAAAAAGGATAGTTTTGATTTCTGAGATAAAGCCAAAAGACAGGGTTCTGGAAATAGGGGCGGGTGTGGGGACTTTGACAGAACGCCTCGCTAAAACCAAAGCGAAAATAATCGCGGTTGAAATGGACAAGAGTTTCGAAAAAATCCTCAAGAAACTGAAACGCAAAAACCTCCGGATAATATATGAAAACATCCTCAGGGTTATCGATAAAATCGACTTCAACAAAGTTGTTTCAAACACCCCCTATTCCATATGCGAACCACTTCTGAACAAGTTGTTTGGAAAGGATTTCTCCCTCGCCACCCTCAGCATACCGGAAAAATTTTACAGGAGAATCTCCTCCAAACCAGGTGAAAAAAATTATTCCCTGCTCACCCTCAAAACAAACGCGTTTTTCAAGATCCTTTTCAAGTTTAGGATTTCGAAAGATGATTTCTCCCCAAGGCCAAAGACGGAAACCGCGGTCGTTCTCTTGAAACCACTGTTAAAAACAGACT
>JAGMCY010000070.1 GCA_023128965.1 Candidatus Aenigmatarchaeota archaeon
TCTTTGCTTCCTCAATTGCCTGCTCCTTTGTATAGCCCAATGGAACTTCATTGAAGTCCTTAACCCTCTTTTCAGCGGGTTGCTCAGGCATAGGGACTCGGGTTTTGATTATCTTTGCCATTATTTTGTCACCTCTTTTCTATTGTAATTCTCCATAGCCTCTTCTTCTTTTTTTTTAAATCTGTTCATCGCACTTATTACTCCATCGAAATCTACCTTGTGGGCATCAAACATCGGCCCGTCAATACACGCCAATTTCATTTCGCCGTCTATAAATACACGGCATGACCCGCACATTCCAGTGGCATCAACCATAATCGGACGCAACGTGACCATTGCCGGCACATTATATGACTCAGTGAGCTCTGCTAACCTTTTTAAGTTCTGCACATCTCCCCCGGCAAAGACCATATCAACCCTGCCTTCCTTCAGTAGTCGTTCTAACACATCCAGATAATGACCCTTTATCCCGTAGGAGCCGTCCATGGTTGTTATGTAATATTCATCGCTTACGCCCCTCAATTCTTTTTCAAGGTATATCAAATCTTTAGTGGGAAAGGTCTGCATTGAAATTACATGATTCCCGTCTGCTTCCCCCAAAGCCTTTGAGACTGCGTAATTTTCTGCATGCCCGCATACCAAGTCCGATGCGAAAACCACATTTCCATATTCCTTAAGGCTGATCGGATTTCCCATCGGGCCAATTACAGCTTCGAGCATATCACCTACTTTATAAGTGTCGAGTTCACGGGAGGTCTTTCCCAACTTCTCTATCAAAATAGAGATCTTGCCATCTTCCGCTTTTAGTACAGACATTGGAATTCTTTCTCCTTTTGGATGAGTAAGAAGAACCACAAAATGTCCGGCCCGAAACCTCTCAGCCACCAAAGGAGCTTTCACTTCAATCAAATAATCTTCTGAGTTGATATCTTCCTTACGGCTAATCTCATGTTTCATATCCTTTTGCCTGACCTTAAAATCAATTACCACCATATTTATGAATTCTTAATATTCGACATGGGTGGACGCTGATCACCCCATCGATGCCTCAGATTTTTTTGATTTTCATTTCAAGCGCTTAGATTTTTAGCGATCCATTCTTTCACTTGGGATTCTGGCAAAGCCCCAACAAATTCATCGGCAACCTTCCCATTCTTGAACATTTTAACAGCAGGTATGCTCATTATTCCATACTTTTGGGATATTCTTGGATTTTCATTCACGTCTAATTTTGCTAAAATGAATTTCCCTCCATATTCTTCTGCAATCTTTTCTAAGGCGGGTCCCAGCATTAAACAGGGCATGCACCATTCAGCCCAAAAATCAACAACAACAGGAACTTCTTCACTTTGTTTTAAGACTTTCTCTTCAAAGTCGTTTTCATTCACTTCGATTTTTACTTTAATGTTATGGTTTTCTGGGTTCTTCTTTAGTTTTTCCGTTTCACTTTTCTTGATTTCTTCCGACTCGTTCATATTTATCGCTTGTGACTAAATCAATCAATAGTGAATAACTTAATCACTATCATTTAAATGCCTTACGGAGTTGTGGAGTTGAGATACCCCAGAATTCACTATCATATCCAAAACAAATTGTTATAGAACCTACGACGGCAAAAAATTTTCTCTTGTCACTTTCATCGAAGCCACTGAACATGAAGAGAAATTAAGGAAAAATTATTTATAATCTGTTAATAGCTTCTTCAACACCTTTATACCATTTGTAGGTTATTTCTTTCATCTTATATTTAATTTCGTTTTTGTTGTTTATCTCATAAAAAAAGGTATATCCCCCCTTAGGCAAATTCTTCTGTTTTCTTTTCGACAGTTTTTTATCAACAAGACCTCTTATTGCTTTCTGGATCGTTGTTCTGTCCAGTTTCATGGCCTTGGAAATTTGGGACGCCGTAAATATCTCACCCCTTTTCAACATGAACATTAATAAATTGTATTCGGTTTTGCTCAAATTGAATGAACACTTGATCAATTCTTCTTGGCTTATTTTTTTGCATGAAAATGTTACCATTTTAACTCATCTCCTCTCTTTCGTATCTTTTAATTGTAGCTCTCTACCCTGAACATAATTAAGGTTGTTCTTTAATGCAATTATCGCCTTTTCCATTTCTTTTCCAAGATAGGCAGCATGATCCAGCCTTGAGATTAATTTCCTTTCAAGGATAGATTGTATTATCTGCGATGCATTCGTGCCGGCAAAGGTATACTTTAAGCTATTTTTGAATCATAATACCTCACGAAAACCTTTTTTCGAGAGTGAAAGGACTTAATCGTGAAGTACCCTTTCGGGTCAGGGTTCCATTTTAACACGATATCAGACGTATCTATTGCCTCATCGAGTTCTTTTCTTAGTTTTTTTTCTTCATCGCGGGATTTTCCACCGGACCTCATGTTCCGCCTCTTTAATCAATTATAAAATCTCCTCATAAATCTGTTTTCAACCCGTCCATAACAAAGCATGCGTTATGCATGCAGATGATTCCGTTGTTTTCACAGAAGTTTATCGCTTCCCCCGATTCCGAACCCGGCTGCATCCAGACCTTCCGGATTCCGAGCTCTTTCGCTGTTTTGACAACTTTCTCTACGATTTTAGGAGGAACCACCGTGATCACGACATCCGGTTTTTGGGGGAGTGACTTCAAATCCGGGTAGCATTCGTCCCCCTCTATTTCCCTGTATTTCGGATTAACTGGATAAACCTCTCTAAATCTCTGTTTCAGCGTTTTGTAAATCCTGTAACCCCACTTCTCTGGATTGGCAGACACGCCTACAACAGCAATTGTGTTCCCCCTTCGCAAAAAATTATTGGTTCTCATATCTCTATTACCTTCCCAACCCCGTTATCTATGAAATCTTCCCCATATTCTTCCCTGAACAGTTCTTTCGCCCGATCCCCTGAGCAGTGAGATGGGGAAACCCTTTGAACGCCAAGTTCCCTAAAGGCTCCGATTATTTTTTTGAGCTCCAGATCGCTTGCCCCTCCTAGGTGAAATCCGCCAACAACAAGGTAAATCTCCCCGCTTGCGAGTTTTTTGACTTCTTTCACTATATCGACGATCCCCGGGTGCGCACACCCCGTTATCACAACCAGGCCCTTTTCCGTGTTGATTACCAAGGACTGTTCCTTTATCCATGTCCCGAGCTCCCCGGTTGTCATCACACTTTCCGATATCTTAAAAGGACTGCCAACTTCGACCTTCGAAGATATGTCATTCTTAAAATCTCCCGGGAATGATTTTGGTAAATAAACCGTCACATTCGGATTTTTTTCCAATATGCCCGCCAGACCCCCTGTGTGGTCTCCGTGTATGTGGGAGAGAACAATTTTATCAATCGCTTTCGGGTCTTTCCCAAGCCTTTCCATGTTGGAGAGAAGGGTTTCCGAATCCCCTCCAGTATCGAACAATATTGTCTCGTTCTCGAACTCGACCAGGCAGGAAAAACCCCACCCTGTTTTCAGTTCCGGGTCATGCATGTAATTATCATAAACCGTTATGAGCGTCACTCCGCTCGCTTTCGCCATTTCCATTTCGATCCCCCCTTCGAATTTATTTACCTCTTTCGGAATAAAAAATAAAATCACCAAAAACGCTGTCAAAACCACCAACAATTTAATGAAATTTCTGCCCACTGACAAACTAACACCCGTTAAAGAATAGGAATATTTTATTTATTAACCCTTAAAATCCAGCCCCATCCTGAGCGCTTCCATGTTTTTGTCAAAGCCCCTTCTCACGGTTCTCTTTATCGCCTCAATGATGGACTTTTCGCTCAAGGGGAGCATCCCGGAAGAAATAGCAACCCCTATCGCCATTACATTCCCGAAGATCGGGTCACCGAACTTCTTCTCGCAGATGTTGGAGGCATCCACAAAAACAGATTTCTTGGCGAATGGCTCAATCATCTTCTTTATTTTCTCATTTGAAGGGTAGAGGTGGCCATGGATGTTCCAGTACACGGGCTTAACCGGATATGTATCCACAACGAAATTCGTTCTCTCCTTGCTCGCGTAGTAGCAGACCCTGGCGGCTTCAAGGGGTTCAAGACCGAGTATGAGATCCGCCTGGCCCCTCGGGATTAACGGGGAATAAACCCCCTTTCCGAACCTCACGTGCGTTGGTATCGATCCTCCCCTCTGCGCCAAACCATGGAATTGGGTTCCCCTGACTCTGTAACCTTCATGCACAGCTGCCCTCGTTATTATCACTGATGTGACAAGAACCCCTTCTCCTCCCACACCCGTTAGCAAAACGTTGCACGTCATTTCTTCTTCCTCCTGGGAACTATCGAACCCTTTTTGGCTATTTGCGAACAAACTCCGCAGCCCCAGCACATATCCTCCCTGATGAATACCTTCTTCCCCCTCTGTATTATTGCGGGGCACGCGAATTCCTTAACAAGATTAATGCAATTCTTTTCCTTTCCGGGGGCCACTTCGTATGTTACGAATTTCCCTCCTTTCGAGCGAACTATTCTCTTCATGAGAAGCCTGCATATACCCCTCGAAATTATAACGCTAAGTTCATCCTGTTTTGAAAACTCCCTGACAGCGTCTTGCAAATCTCTTTGACTGTAGGCATTCACAACGCGAACGTTCTTTATGCCGAAGGATTTCACAACATCCTCTATTTTAATCGGGGTCTTCTTCTCCCCCATCCCGGTGAAATCGCTTCCTGGATGCGGCTGGTGACCGGTCATAGCGGTTATCCCGTTATCCAGAATCACAACCAAGGGTTTTGTCCCGTGAACTTTCATGTTTGCGAGCCCTGGCATCCCCGCATGGAAGAATGTCGAATCCCCAATGAAGACCACGGCCTTCTGATCGCTGACCTTTTTAATCCCGTGCGTTACTCCGAAACTCGAACCCATTGAAATAACGAAGTCCTGCATCTCGAAAGGCTCGAATATTCCGAGAACGTAACATCCTATATCCCCGGCCCATACAGTATCCTCCCCCAAAACCTTCTTCACAGCGTAAAAGGTTGACCTGTGCGGACACCCCGGGCAGAAAACCGGTTTTCTGGCGGGGAGTTTGATTTTTTCCAACTGACGTTCATGTTTGCTGAAATCAGGGCTCTTTATTTTAAGGATGGGAGCAAGAGCCTGGAGAACGATGTCCGGGGTGTACTCCCCAACCCTCGGCAAGATGTTTTTACCATATATTTCAATCCCCGGGTTAACGTCTTTAGCAACCCCTCTGACAAAGTTCTCCACCACAGGCTCAAGCTCCTCGGCAATTATCACTTTTTCCAAACCCTTTATGAACTTGGTTACGAAATTCCTCGATATAGGATGAGTGAGATTCAGTTTCCCGATCTTCACCCCCGGAAGCTTGCCAATCTCTTTTAAATACTCATAGGAAACCCCGTTCGTTATTATCCCGATTTTCCCCTGGCCTTCTATCGTATTCAAATTTTCGTATTCTTTCTCGATTAGATCGAGCTTTTTGATGAGTTTAGTATGCAACTTTTGCAGGTTCGGCCTGATGTTGTAGAAGCGATCGAAATCCTTCACGAACTTCCCCTTTGTTTTCGGCTTCTTTATCTTCCCGAGCTTCACAGTCCCGGCCGAATGGGAAACCAGGGTTGTTGTCCTGAGGATAACAGGGATCTCGTACTTCTCGGAGATCTCGAAAGCGAGTTTCGTGAAGTCCTTCGCTTCCTGCGGATTCGAAGGCTCGAGCGTTGGGATCTTCCCCATCCTCGCGTAAAACCTCGTGTCCTGCTCTGATTGAGCAGAACTATGTCCGAGAGGATCATCAGCAACCATTATAACGAGTCCTGCCTTCACCCCTGTGAAGATCACGGGGAAAATAGAATCGCTCGCCACGTTCAGCCCGAAGTGTTTCATTGCTGTTAACGAGCGAACACCCGAATAAGCGGCTCCGGCGCAAACCTCGAAAGCGACCTTCTCATTCGTGCTCCATTCAAAGTAAAAACCGCATTTCTTCGCCACATCAGAAAGCGTGATCCCGACCTCAGAACTTGGAGTTCCAGGGTAGCAAGCTGACAGACCAATTCCCGCCTCCAGCGCGCCCCTTGCGATCGCTTCATTCCCCAGCAAAACCACGGTCCTGCCTTCCCTTTCAAGAACGTCCGGATTCATGAAACCCCAACTTGAATGATTATATTAATTATTACACGGCCTCAATTAAATAG
>JAGMCY010000071.1 GCA_023128965.1 Candidatus Aenigmatarchaeota archaeon
AATGAAGTCTATCTGGAGGTTCGAATTCGCCTCGTATTCGTAAGTGACGTTCACGATAAACGGTATGAACATCTCCCTTACCGTATGTCTACGCCCTCCAAGCACTCCGAAGTCATTCCAGGCCGATGCTTTGAAATCCTCACATTTCATTTTACCCATAAGGAAAATAGGAACTGCATCCTGCCTTTCTACATCACGCAAACTAGCTATATCGTTTTGATCAATAGTGAATTTATACCATATCTTTTCGTATTCGTCTGTGTACGCTTCTTTCATCTTAGAAATGTCATTCTCCAAACTATCTGTATCTGTTGCTATTCTGAAATCCCTTATGTTGGTCAGTATGTCGACTCTCACGTTTTTCGCGTGGAATATGCCCTTGTTCTCCAGGTCTATCTGTATCACGAAAGGCTCATTTATGTATATCGATTGCACGTCGAACCTGTTTATCTCGAGACCATATGCCCCTGTCACGCCGAGTTCGTTCTTCGCGTACGTCCCCTGGGTTATCTGTTTTGCGAATTCTGTAGGACTAGTGAAAAGCAGCCAGGTCTGGCCGAACGTCTGCTGGAACTGGCCGAACATGTCCCCGATCGGTTCCATGAATTCTGTCACTGAGTTGTGAATGGTCGGCCACCACTCCCCGAAGAACGCGACGCCCATCGCTTGCTGTCCCGCTCCCAGACCGAACACGGTGAACCCAATTATCAATATTATGACCCCCATCCAGGGCCTTGTCTCGGCCGGGGTTGTCAAACCAGATATCAGCCCGAGGACCCACACAGCGCTGAATATTATGCCACCTGTCCCTGAGAAGAAACCGCCGACAAATGAGAAACCACCGCCCATAAGACCGAAACCACCTGCAAGGAAGGCAAGCATTATGAACAAGAAAATTATCTTATCGAGCATTTCATGACCTTCCCCCGTTCCACTCCCAAGTCTGCCCAAAGCCCTCGTAATACTTTCCTTTTCCGTTGCAACGGGGAATACAACAAAGAACGCGAGTGTCAACCAACCCAGTTCCCTTGACTGGAAGATCCCCGCCCCAAACGCCCCGAAAATGAAAACCGCTATGAAAACACCTAACAAGACCCGGAAGAACGAAAGTATGAAATCATAAGGTTTCCTGGGCTCGAACTCCACAGGCATGGTAAAGTAAAACCCGAAAGCAAGGAATAGAAGGATCAAATTAGACGTAGGGAATGGGGCCGTGTAAAGGCCGCCTATGAAACATATTATTATCCCAACCTTCATAACAGCCTTCATGAAGGCAAGACCGGTATTTGTCCTGTTTTCTTTTGTCGCCAAAAGACTCCCAGCATTAAATCTTAACTTTGCGGCTTCAGGGCTTTCAGGGTCAACATCTTTAAAAACATTATCAACAATCTTTGTTTCCTCTGGGTTTGGAAGTATCGTGTAAAATGACCAGAAAAGGAAACCTACCATGAACCACATGTTGCCCAAAGTAGCCGAAATCGCAACACCAACGACGAGCAAAAGCAGGGAAAAGAAAACAGTTCTCACGTTATGGCCGACTTTTCCGGCAAAACGGTTTAGTGGGTCATAAGCCCTTCTATGCAATTTACCCCTTTTCTCCTCAAGCTTCTTTTTCTCAACCTCTTCTTCCTCTTCCAACCCCTCTTTTTCGGTTTTCTCAACGACATCTTTTTGGCCCTTCCCGTATTCTTCTCGCTCCTCTTTGGAGAATCTTTCTATGTCTTTACTGGAAAGGCCGAATGCACGTTCTATCTCTTTCTGCGTGATTAATTTTTTATTTTTCTTATCCTTTCCTATTTCCTCGGAATCTATATTCGTCATTCCAAAATCATCTATGTTCTTTATCCCCCTGCTGATGAGTTTACGAACACCCTCCAGCCGTTTTCTGAAATCGGTTTTGTGCCCTATTTTGACTCTACCAATGAACTTTTTACCATCCCATCTACCTCCAGGTCCGAGATGTGCTTTTGCTAGTCTATCACGTAACTCTTTGTCCAGTCTGCCCAGTTCTTTTTTTAGCAGATGCTTCCTGTGTTCTTTCCATTCATTGTAATCCTGCTCGGAAAGCTCGACCTTTATAAGTTCCTTGTCGCCTGCGAACGGTCCGTGCTCAGGACAAACAAAATAGTAAACCCTTGGGGTGTGCGCTCCGGGGGTTTCACTCCTCCTTATCTTTTTTGGCTTTTCACATATCTCACATCTTTCGTTTAT
>JAGMCY010000072.1 GCA_023128965.1 Candidatus Aenigmatarchaeota archaeon
AAAAGAAATTATAGAAAAAGAAGTATTACCCATAACTGATGAGACAGAGGGAGTGGATACAATTTATAGCGAAATCAAAATGAATAACTACAACCCAACTCTTAATACTGCCAGAGAGGAGTACACTGTAGCTATTACCAATCCAGACGGGAGTAGAGAGGAGATAAGCTTTGTCCCTGACGGTTGGGTAGAATATAAGAATAATCCTTTCTATTGGACATTTGAATTCAATTCATCAAGTGATGGTGTTACATCAGGTCAAAAAGAATTCATTGAAAGGCGTAATTCCATGGGCCCCTCAATGAACAAAGTTATTCTGATCGGTGTGGACACGGAAGAAAATATAAGGAAGAAGACTAAAGATTATCTAGCAAAGTTTAGTGCAGAAGCAGATGGATGAAAGATGTTTTTTTCACGCTAAAAAATAAAAGGAAGCGAAACAAATATTATATACATGGTAAGAAAAAAGATACTGATTCTCTCCATGGTTTTAGCGGCCTTGCTGGTCTCCGCCATGAACGCTGACCTTGGGGGATCCCCATACTGGCGAAATGTTTCTTCCGCGGCGGCATCTTTCGGGGAATTCACCGGGATGGGCGTGGGAACGTTCGCCACCGGCCTGCTCATACAGTACGCGATCCTGCTGTTAGCCGTATACCTCTTCCTCAGGGGGATCGCCAATAAGTTCGGAAAGTGAACGTAAAATTTTTAAACCCCTGCAATTCTATTTAATTAGTGTGATGTCAATGTGGCTGCAAGTGAGGATGTACATGCTTCTAGGCGTGATGTTCGCGATAATATACGCCATGATCGTAATCGTTGGATGGTACACGGGCATGGGGAATTTCCTTGTTTTCGGGGCGATCGCTATCGTTTTCATCCTGATCCAGTACATGATAGGGCCGAAGATGGTGGAATTATCGATGCGCGTGAAATACGTCTCGGAAAAGGAGGAGCCCCGCCTTCACAGGATGGTCTCCGAGCTCGCCAGGAAATCCGGGATCAGAAAGCCCAGGATCGGGGTTTCCGAGCTCCGGATCCCGAACGCCTTCGCATTCGGGCGTTCGAAAGGTGACGGGAGGGTCTGCGTCACGAGGGGGATACTGGAACTCCTGGACGAGGACGAGCTGAAAGCGGTTCTTGGGCACGAGATCTCGCACATAGCGAACCGGGACGTGACAATGATAACTATGCTGAGCGTGATCCCGATGATATGCTGGTTTCTCGCATGGAACTTCATGTTCTCCTCAAGGAACAGGGGAGGCGCAGCTTTTATCGGGCTTTTCGCATTCCTTCTCTATTTCATAACGAATTTGCTGGTGTTATACGCCTCCAGGATCCGCGAATATTACGCGGACAGGGGAAGCGTTAAGCTGGGGAGCGAACCCCATTCCCTCGCTTCCGCTTTGTACAAGCTCGTTTACGGGAGCGCGAAGGCCGGGAGGAACGAGCTCAAACAGATGGAAGGTTACAAGGCGTTTTTCCTGAACGACCCCTCGAACGCGGCGAGAGAATTTTCCGAGCTGAAATCCCTCGACAGGGACATGAGCGGCACCATCGACAGGAATGAGCTCGAGAGCGTGAGGGAGGGAAAGGTGAAGCTCGGTTTCGGGGACAGGGTGATGGAGATATGGACCACGCACCCCAACATGCTCAAGAGGATACGCCACCTCTCCGAACTGGGGTAAATTTTTATTCTCTCTTTTCCATATCTAAACCATGTTTTTCAAAAAGGAATGCGCCTTCTGCAAAAAGCCGGCAGAGAAAGGGTTAACCGAAAAAGTCGAGGTTTACGGAAGGGTAGGGACCTGGAAGAAGGATTTCTGCTCTGAGGAGTGCCTTGAGAAATACAAACAGGCCACTTCCGAATTAATGAAAACCAGGAAACCAAGGGTTTGCACGCGATGTCTGAGGTGAGGGGATGATAGAGAACAAAGCGATAGCAATCATTCTGCTTATCCTGCTGATATCAGGAACCATCCTTTTCATTCTCTATAATTCGCCCATAGGGACGGTTCTAGTATTGGTAGGGGTTATAGGTTACTTCGTTTTCAACAAGAGGGAATGAAACGAGTCAGACAATTTCCATCAGTTCTTCCAGTTTTTTTATCCTGTAATCAGGTCTTAGAGACTGGTTCCAGGGGGAGTCGAGGAGGATGAGCTTTACCTCCGAGTTCCTCGCGAAATCGAGGTCCGATTTCGAATCCCCGACCATAAGGGTTTCTTTCCTTTCGATGCCCAGGTCCCTGAGTATGTATTCGACCTGGTCCGGATGCGGCTTCCCTTTCTCGACATCGGAGATCGTGCAGACCTTGTCGAAATATTTATCCAGGCCGAAACGGGAAAAGAAGATCTTCGCGTGCCTGGACCTCATGTTCGTGGCGACCGCGAGCTTCGTTCCCCTCTTCTTAAGCGAATTGAGAACCTCCATCGCCCCGGGCATCAGCTTTGCGTGCTTCACCCCGATTCTTGCGTAATTGTCCCACATCCTGTCCGAAACCTTCTCCACGTTCTCTTTCGAATACCTCCCTTCTTCCCTGAGAAGGGTTTCAGCCCACTCCTTGAATGGCCTGCCGAAGAACCTCACTATATCCTTGTCCCAGTCGTAGGGACCGAGCCCGATCTCCGAAAAAGTAACGTTTAAACTCCTGGTGATCGCGTCCTTGGTGTCAAGAAGCGTCCCGTCAAGGTCGAATATCACGAGCCTGAACATGCCATCACGGATTATTAGTATTGGAGGCAGCCTGTTAAAAAGGTTTTTAAGTTTCTGGTAAAAAATAAAACCATGAAAACTTTGAAAATAAACTACGTTATCGACCTCCTGATGGTCATGTTCTTTGCGATAATCGCCATAACGGGCGTTATAAAATACTTCTTCCTCGAGCCGTTTGCGGGGAGGTATCAGCAGTACTACTTCCTCGGGATCTCGAAATACACGTGGTCAGTCTGGCATGATTACGCAGGCCTGATTTTGCTAGCGCTCATAGCTGTGCATGTGGTCCTCCACCTGAAGTGGATCTGGAACATGACGAAATCGTTTTTAAGGAAAAAAGAGGGGTTTAAAACCTCGCCGGAATTATAAAGCAATATCGGTTTTAAGGTTTATAAAATTTACATTCTTTTAGTAATCCATGTACAATATGAAGCGACCGGTATACGTTCCTGACGACCCCCTTGATGCCGTGCACATCTTAAACAAGGAACTCATGCCTCACCTCGATCTTAATCCGGAGTCGTGGGGGCTTGTGGAAGGTTATATAGCGGAAATGGGGAGAAAATTCAAACCTGAAGAATTAAAGGTATTAGAGTTCTGCGAAAAAAATAATATCCGTTTTTAGAACTTTTTACTCTTTTATTTTCGCTTTTTATGCACTATCTTTCGTTTTTTTCTTGTTTCAACCCGTATTTCGAGGCAGTATTTGCAGAAAAACTCCCAGTGGGTCGTTCCCCCCGAGTCTATCCATTTGTCTATGAAGTCCCAGAAATGCTTGCATTCCTTTTTCTTTTTCATTCAGACCCGCCTTAGAATATATTTACTTTCCCTTAATAAATTTAAGCGTTTAGCCGCAAGGATTTAAAACCTCGCCGGAATTAT
This sequence comes from Candidatus Aenigmatarchaeota archaeon, assembly GCA_023128965.1. Taxonomy (GTDB): domain Archaea; phylum Aenigmatarchaeota; class Aenigmatarchaeia; order QMZP01; family QMZT01; genus JAZGEG01. The sequence continues at coordinate 3,596 of JAGMCY010000072.1, forward strand.
AAAGCAAGATTTGTTTTGAAGAGGAAAGGGTATGCAGAAAGTCAAGTGCGAGAAGTGCGGGAACATCATGCAGGTCAAATGCGCGATGAGGCCGAAAACCGAATTGAAAAAGTGCAGGCTCCTGGATGCCACGGCTGAATGCAGAATCATCTGCGGGAAATGCGAAAAGGTGCATACAATAAGGTTCACGTTTAAGAAAGAATAGAGGCAAAGGCCGCGTAATTAAATACCCCAGTAAAGAATGAACAGAACACCTACAGTGACCGATGCAACACCGATAACAATCTGAACTATTCTGAATTTGCTCAGGTACATACTATTTAATTGTTCAGGGGGTTTAAATTTTTTTGGTTCAAACGCAAGGATTTTAAACCACGGGGTATTTCAGGTTTTTAAAACTTTCCGGCAAGATTTTAATTGGTGGATAGAATGGGGACTGACACGTCACATATCATAAAGGATTATTCTGGAAGTACGCTCACAGAACGGGGTGGATTTGACCCGGCAGATATCAAGAAATATCACGGGTATACCTTCATAACCAGAAATAGCTCTTATAAGATAACACCGGACGGGAGAATTACCGGAAGGGAAAGCACGGAAGGAGCGAAAATCAAGCTGATAACAAGCGCTGAAGACCGCCTGTATCCGCATGTTATGCATTGTCTCAGCAGATCAAGACCTGAACTGAGGGATGAACTGGATGAACTAATCCGCGAGAACGCCCAGAAAGTTAAGGAGGGGCTTAGACTGGTGATAAGTTTAACGCCCAAGTCTGCCAAAGAAAAAGACAGGAACGGGATGATCACATCACACATTAAAAAAATAATTGAAAAGCCAGAATACGTCCATTAATTTTAGGATCCAGCCGCAAGGATTTTTCATTTTTTACTTCCGAATTTCTTACTCACCTTGTCCGCCCAGGCCCTGACCTTCGCGGGATCGCGCCCGTCCGAAACCACTTTCCACAGGACCTTCATCCTTCCCCCGAACACCTCGAATTCGACGGGTTTAAGGTGGGCGTGATTCCCGAGCGTTGTCTTCATGTGCTTCTCCAGGACCTTGTCATGGTCTTTTGGGTCGCCCGCCTCGCCGCAAACGATGAACAAAGCGAGCTTCTTCTTTCCGAAGTCATTCTCCAAGAACTTGTGGTATTCATTGTAAATCCTTCCTATCCTCACTCCCGAACCGACAACGAGGTTCTCGTATCCCGAAATGTCCGTATCCTTCTCCTTCCTGAGGTTCACGGTGTCCACTTCAAGCTTGTGTTTCCGAAGCACTTCTGCTATCTCTAGCGCGGCTTCCTCGGTCGCTCCCCCTTTCGTCGCGAAAGCAACAAGAGTTTTTCCGGTCATAATGATAATAAAACGAAGGGATATTTATATGATATTTAATTCAGCGAGTGTTATTAATTATTAGGGAGAGCGGTTGGGGGTAAGGGTTTCTAACACTTGAAAGCGTACAAATCAAATTCCGATTATCTCCCTGAATTTCTTCCTGTAGGCTTTTTTATCTTCATTGGTAAGCCTTGAAATAAAATCAGTCAGCCTGCTGTTGAATTCCTCTGCTTTCTTGACGGCATCATTTACTTCAGCCCTGGTTATCTTGAAATCGACATAATACTGCTTGTCCACCCTTTCCTTTTTGGAGTATGAAATTTCAGAGTTGTCAATCCCGAACACCCTTTTTAACAGAATTATGGATGCGGAATGGTTTTCCGACTTTATCCCAGTTCTGAACAGCAGGGCCGTCAGGACATGATACATGCTGTAATAGACCAGGGCAACCGCTTCCTCAAGCCTGTTTATTCTGTAAAAGTATTTTTGCGGAAATGAGATTGCTCTCGGATTTTTCGATATATGCCTGTTTTATTTCCTCACTCGGCTCTACCAGGCTTAGTTTCCCCTCTTTTTTTAATTTATTCAAAAAATCTGATTTTTTCATAGAATTCCTCCGCTCCCTTTATTATCACGTGGTTTTTGGTTATTTCCTTTGCCACCAGCGAGTCCGGGTCAAATTTCCCTATCTTCACGCTCAGCTTCGTGTGGGCAAGCCCAAGGTCCCGCTTTATTTCCCTGTTCCCGGTTTCCACGTAAATATCTATATCGCTGCCCGGCTTTGCAAGCCCCTTGGCATACGAACCGAACAAAACTGCGAGTTTAATCCTTCCGTCCTTCTGGATCCTCTCGGTTATCCTCCTCAGCTCGGGATATTTTCCCAGGGTACTGACCAGCCTGTAGTTCTCAGCCATGAAAACATACGTTCTGGCCTCCGCTCCCTTCTTGAGGAAATAGGTCTTGTTTTTTCCCTCTTCCCTGTAATCCACCACATTTTCCCTTGAAAGCTCCTTTACCTTCCTGGATATGTTCATGTGGTTAGTAGCGAGCCTCTTTGCGATCCCCCTGACATGGTTCGGCCCCTTCAGGAGTTCGTTCACGATCTCGAGCCTGTAATCCACTTTATAACTTTTTTGTTCCATGTGTAACATTTTTGTTACAATACTATATAAAGCTTTGCCCCCGAACTGGAAGCAAATCCGAGCGGTTGGCGGGGATAAGGATTTTAAACCACAATAAGTTTGGATTACGGACCGATGGTTTTATAAGTATAACAGTGTTATAATTATTCCTAAAACACTGGTTTTAGCCAACAATACCCCAACCCAAAACCAATAAAGCGGGGTCTTTAAGTTTTTAAGGCCCCGCGCCCCCCATAATTTAATCCGAGAGAGCGGGTTTGCGGGGGTGAGGGGTTTTTAATAGAATTCCGACTAAAAATTAATTATGAGAAAGTCTTTTTACGTTCTGATAATAATCGTTATACTCGTGATATCAATTTCTTTAATCTACGTGGATGCGAACCAAAAAGCAAGGCAGAGCTACATTTCGGCCTTCAACCGGTGCATGGAGATTTTTGAAAACAGGGGTGGCCAGATTGACCCCGAGGATGATTTCACCCAAGACTGCATAAGCAAGGGAGGATGCTATAATTACTGCGGGAGCGCATGCTACACCACGAAGCCTTACGTCACCCTTCCTGAACTGATAACAAACTTTTTCTATCAGCCCACATTATGTATTCAGTTATGCACGCCTGAGTGTTTGCTGCCCATAGAAAGTTACCAGCCTTTATCCTGAGACAAAATCCGAGAGCGGTTGCGGGGGGTGAGGATTTCAGACCCCATGAGAATTTCGTAGCCATTTTTAAATAAAAACTTTATAAATGTGGTCACCTAAATATAAACATGTTTCTGGAAAAAAGGAAGAGTGGCAAAAGGATAAAGTATTACCTCGTCCACTCATTCAGGGAGGACGGTAAGGTAAGGAAGATTAGGCGCTTTCTGGGTTCGAATCTCCCGGAATCCGAGCTGAAGGAAAATAGGAAGCGAGCGGAGAAGATAATCCTCGAGCAGATTAAAATATACAAATCAATGAGGGACCCCCTGAAAACGGTCTTGAGCGGGGAAGAGATAGAAAGACTGCGAAACCTGGAAGCGAAGGGTAAAATACGCATATCCCATATCTCCGAAATTGACTGGAAAGGTTTCACTGAGGATTTCGTCTACGACACGAACGCAATAGAAGGTTCGACTGTTACATTGAGAGAAGTCAGAAAAATCCTTAGAAAGGATGATTGGCCTGAAGGAAAGAGCAGAGGAGAGATATCCGAAACCTACGGGGTCGCGGAAGCGGTAAAATGCATAAGGAAAACAAAAACCCAAATTTCGCTGGAGTTAATCAAAAAACTCCATTACATAATATTCAAGAACTCGAAACCCTTTGCAGGGGAATTCAGGAAGAAAGGCGAAGAAGTAGCTGTCACGGACAACCTGGGAAGGGTTCTGCACAGAGGAGCGCCTTCCTCAAAAGTCCCCGAACTTCTGAGAGAGCTCGTTTCCTGGTACAATAATAATAAAAACCGCTATCCTCCAATCACGTTAGCGGGCGTGGTCCATGACCACTTCGAGAACATACACCCTTTCCTGGACGGAAACGGAAGGGTCGGACGCCTCCTGCTCAATAACATCCTTCTTAAACATTCCCTCCCCCCGGTGAACATACACTTCTCGAACAGGAGAGCATACTACTCTTCCCTCCAGGAATACCAGAAATTCGGAAACATACGCCCTACAATAGAACTCATTCTGAAGGAATACAAGAAACTGAAAAACCTTCTGAACAGGTGACCACGTTCTAAATTTTTGTGGTCACCCAAACC
>JAGMCY010000073.1 GCA_023128965.1 Candidatus Aenigmatarchaeota archaeon
CTGGTGTCTGCCTGCGTATGCTGGCATGATGCTGATGTCGAGGTATTCGGATTCTCCGGGGTCTACCGAGAAGTCCTGAATAGGGATAATGATGTATTCATAGCTGTCCAGATCTTCCAGGCTGTTTTCGGTTGTGAGCACGTCCCTGACCTCGTAATCGAAATCGGAAAGGATCGAATCCCCGTTGTTCGATATTATTATCGAATAGGAAATCTCCTCCTCTATTATGCATTCCTGCGACCACACGAGAGAATCCTCGTCTATTTCAAGCGCTTTCGCCCCATCGGAAGGGATGCATGGAGGGCATTCCCCTTCTTCTATCGCTGTTATCGAGACCGGTATGCTCAGCTCCAGGCCTGCGGGCGTCGTGAGCTTAATCGTCCCCTTTATGTTGGCTCCCACGTTCGTTATGCTTATTGTGATCGTCGTGGTTTCCTGCGGGCTGAGATGGGTATCGCCTATCGTTACGTACTCGTCTTTCATCCCTCCTGTCGTGGAGAGCGAGATGTTGGTTTCGTTCCTCAGATTCTTTAACTGTATGGATGTTTCGAAATCATCTGATTTGTTGATAACCACGGAAACGGATTCCGGCACGAGTTCGAAGAATTCAACTACCGAGAATTTAACGGATTTGGAAAGGGGATGGCTTGTCTTGATTTCATACTCGCCCTCGGGCCAGTTGCTCTTTGAGTTAAATTCGTAGGAAAAGGTGTTGTCCCCCGCTACATCGGTGGAAAAATCCTTTGCCTTCGTTCCGTTGGGGAAATTGATCTGCCCTGTCACGGTGTCCGCGTTCGTCGTCCCCGCTGTCGTTATCTTCTCCCCTGTCCAGTATTCATTTTTGTCCGCGCTTATCGTGAGGAAATCCTCGGAAGGGATGTATATCCTTTTCAGGGCGGTCCCGGTTACATCATTGTCATTCACGACGAAGGCGAAATAGTAAACACCGGCGTTCAGGGTTATGTTGCCTTCGTATCTTCCTTCCGTTGCGTCATAGCTGATCGGCCTGTTGCTCTGGTATATGGTCAGGTCCTCTTTGTAAATGGTGTACGTCATCAGGTCCCTCTCTTCCGTGTAGAAGTACATGTAAACTGCGTTGTCCTCCTTTTGCACGCCTCCCATGGGGATCTCCAGGGAGGATATGTTCAAGCGTTCGGTTGTGTTCGTGATTTTCGTGGGTGTGATGACGTAAACGTAAAGATCTGTTTCCCCTGTCTGCGTAAAGGGTGAAGGCCCGCACGTTGCGTTTTCGTCATCGTTCGAGAAGTAACATATCCCCTTTCCGTCAACTATCGGGAAGGAACCTAAACCTTCGTTTCCCATGTCGTAGATGGACCATACTATGCGGATGGGTTTTTCGGTTGTTTTCGGATCGACCTTGACAATGAAGGAGGAATCTACCGAAACTACGGTTTGCTTCGGTAATATCGTGACGTCAGGCGTCTGCGCATTAACGTGAACAGAACTGACTGAAAATGTCAGCGCGAAAATCAAAAGTAAGACAGACACCCGAACCCCTTTCATAATTATAATTATCGGTTTCGCTTAATAAATAATTTAAATTAGACTTTCATTTAATCAATAACAGGTTGGTGGTTTATATGACGGTAGATATTAAGGATTTCGAGAAACTCGAACTGAAAGTCGGTGAAATACTCCGGGTGGATGACATGCCCGGGGCGGACAAGCTTTACAGGCTCGAGGTGGATGTTGGAGGTAAACAGATAACGCTCGTTGCAGGGATCAAGGAGAACTACAAAAAGGAAGAACTCACGGGAAAGAAAATAGTAGTCTTGACGAATTTGCAACCGGCCAGTATTCGAGGTGTCGCCTCGGAAGGGATGCTGCTCGCAGCGGTGAAAGGCGAGAACGTGAGGCTCGTAACGATAGACGGGGATATTGAAATCGGTTCGGACGTGGCGTGATTCGAGATTCGATTTTTATATAATCCTGATAATTAATTATATGCATGATTATCTTCTCCCTTTCGGACCGCAACACCCAGCGCTTATCGAGCCCGTTCACATAAAGCTGAGGGTGGACGGGGAGACTATTGTTGGATCGGAACTTGTTCTCGGGTACAACCACAAGGGGATTGAAAAATCGTTCGAAAGCCGCTGGTGGGCAAAGGGGGTTTATCTCAGCCAGAGGATCTGTGGGATCTGCGGCGCCTACCACACATCCTGTTACTGCCAGGGCATTGAAAGTTTGATGGGGATCGAGATCCCCGACCGGGCGAAGTACATAAGGGTCCTTATTTCCGAGCTCGAGAGGATACACTCTCACATGCTGGCCCTGGGGATCGTTGCGTGGGAGATAGGTCTGGACACGCTCTTCCACTACATCTTCAGGGACAGGGAACTTGTGATGGATCTGCAGGAACTTCTCACAGGGAACAGGGTTCACTTCGCGATGAACGTTATAGGTGGAACGAGGAGGGACGTGAATCTCGAGCAGACCAGGAAAATCGAGGGGAGTCTGGAAAAACTCGAGGAAAGGTTCCGCTATTACATGGATATTTTCAAGAATGATGCCTCCGTGAGGAACCGCATAAAGCACGTGGGTCATCTTTCTAAAAAGAAGGCGAAAGAGCTGAACCCCGTGGGACCTAACATCCGGGCATCGGGGATAGACTTCGACGTGAGGGAGACCGGTTACCTCGCTTACAAGGATCTGAAGTTCAAGGCTGTCACCGGGGAGGGTGGAGACGTGCTCGAGCGCTGCCTGGTCAGGTGGAGGGAATGTTCGGAGTCTGTCAGGATGATACATGAAGCGCTGCTGACGCTCCCGAAGAGCGAAATCGCTTTGAATGTCCCGCCGGTCATAAAGATCAAGGAGGGGTTAGAAACGGTTTCAAGGGTCGAGGCCCCTAGAGGCGAATTGATATATTATATGAAGTCAGGAGGGGACAAACCGTACAGGGTGAAGATCCGAACGCCCACCTACCAGACTTTCCACATCCTGGACGAGATAATCAGGGGTTACGGGATACCGGACGTCCCGACAATACTCGCCTCCATTGACCCGTGTTTTTCGTGCACAGACCGAATGACCGTGGTGGACGTGAACACGAGGAAGGAGAAGATAGTTACGAAACACGACATACTCCATATGAAAGAAGATCGCGAGGGCTGATATGTTCGAGATGCTTTTCCAGGCTTTGGTGTTCCCCGGTTTCTTGGCAGCATTCGTGATAGGATTTCTTTACCTGGGTATTATGAGGAAGGTCGCGGCGCACATGCAGCACAGGATTGGTCCTCCAATTTGGCAGCCTTTCCTGGATTTCTTCAAACTCCTTTCGAAAGAGAACATCCAGACTAAGGATTCCGTGGGTTTCTTACTGACATTGTGCCCTATCATTTCTTTCGCCTCGGTGCTGACCGTGATAATATTCGTTCCAGTCGCCGGTTTCGGAATGGTTTCTTTTCAGGGGAGCGTGTTCGTCGTTATCTATTTCCTCGTGATGTCCTCCGCGTTCCTCGCGCTCGCGGGGTTCGCAACGGGAAACCCGTTCGGTTCTGTTGGAAGCATCAGGGAGATAACGCAGCTCGTTTCGTACGAATTCCCGTTTGTCGTTTCGCTGATAACCATCGGTTACCTAACGGGTTTCGAAATAATCCCGTACTTCTCCCTCCATTTCCCCTTCGCGTTTCTCGCCTTCCTGACGGGCGTTCTCGGGAAGCTTTCACTGCCTCCCTTCCACATACCGGAGGCGGAGCAGGAAATCGTGGCAGGCCCCCTGACTGAATACAGCGGGCCGAGGCTCGCGATGTTCGAGCTCGCGAGAGCGATTGGATTCTGGGTTCTGATATCCATTGGGGCGGTTTTCTTCCTTGGGGCAGGGAATATCGTAATGTTCGCTGTTAACTCCCTGGCTTTGTTGTTCGTGCTTATAATATTCAGGGTGGTGTTCGCGAGGTTGAGGATTTCGAACGCTTTCAGGCTTTACTGGTTCATAATAGGGCCTCTGGCCGTTATCGATCTGGTGAGAGCGCTGGTGGGGTTTTATTAGGTGGAATTTATGAATCTGCTTGCAGAGGCGATAAAGAGGGTTTTTTCAAAACCATCCACAAGGAAGTACCCGAAAGAGAAGCCGGAAATCCCGAAAGGGTTCAGGGGGAGGGTCGAATGGAATAAGGATACGTGCATCTTCTGCATGTTATGCGCTGTTAACTGCCCGACGAACGCTATAACCATAAACAAGGAAGAGAAAACGTGGTCAATAGACATCGGTAAGTGTATATTCTGCGGGCGCTGTCATGATGTATGTCCGACAAAGCCCAAATCAGTCAACAACTCTGAGAGGTACGAGCTAGCAGAGTACGGGAAGGAAAAGTTCAACCTGAGTTTCAACAAATAGGTTTATTTTTTCTTTTTTGGAAATCTTAAGGAGCTCAAAATCTTCAGAAAGGGGTTCGAAAGGTATACGAGTTCTTTTTCGAGCGAGAGGTCAAGAATCCCCTTCCCGTGGAGTTTCAATATGATTTTCGCCAGCTTATCCCCCGCTTTCTTAACCGGTCTGCTCATGGGCTGGCCGAATTCGTTGCTCTTTCTCTGTATCCCTATCAGGATGAAGGGTTTCTTGAAGGACTGGTCGGCCTGGTAAAGCCGGAGGAAGAGGGTGAGCGGTGTTGTATGCGTGGAAATGAATGATTCGCTTATCTGATATCCCTTTATGGTTTTTATTTCCCCGGGGCTTTTTTTGAAATCGGCCGAGTCTATTATTATGAGCATGTTCGGGGTAAAATCGCTTATTTCCTTTACGTGATTCTCAGGGACAGAGGTCTTCACGAGCAGGAGATTCTCATCTTTCTTTAATTCTTTTCTCAGCTTGTCCACGACATACCATCC
>JAGMCY010000074.1 GCA_023128965.1 Candidatus Aenigmatarchaeota archaeon
TACACTATAGAAAAGGATGATGTGAACGTTTCTAACGAATATCCGCCGGCAAATGAAATACTCAACAGAAGTCAGGCCGCTTACAATTTCACCGTCCTTATCTACGACACGGATAACATGTCCGCCCCACCGCTTGGAACGAAAGGTAGGATATGGATGTCAGCGTACCAATACGACCAGGATGAAGTTTTAGGTCCTGGGGATTACTGGTACACGAATTCCACAGGACACCTTATCAGGACCATGACAAACGGGACGTGGTGTTCTGATAAAAACAAATACTATCTTGGTGTTCACAGGTGGTGGGGAGGGAGTCAGGACGATCTTTATGTGTTCAACAACGTTACGGATCCCATAAACTTCACGCTCATGGGCGAATTGGTAAACACCCTGTTCTCGATAGACAACCACACTGTCGAGGACAACCAGAATATGACGATAGCAGGGAATGTCAAGGATGATTGCGGAGCGGACATGGGGAGTTTGGAGGAAATTTACTTCAACCTGACAAACGGGGGATATACGTATACTTGCCTTGCAAGCTTCAACGGAAGCGATTGGAAGTGTGGATCCTTCGCTCCCCACATATTCGGTTCGCCTTTCGGGTGGTATAACGTGACTATGTTCTCGAGAAATGCTTCCCACTGGAACGGGACCGATTTCGGGGAGAACGCATTCTTCCTCGCGTCAACGCCCGATACGATAGATAAACAGGTCATCCCCTCGGCGGGGGGATGGGGTGAATCTCCTTTCAACTTCACTATAAACGTAACGGATGAGGACAACAACACTGTCAACATAACGCTCTGGCTGAAAAAGGATGCTTTGTCCTGGACTCTGAATGGAACGGATAACTGCACGAACTGCAACAACACGTTGAGATATTTCGAGGTTAACTTCTCGAAGTACGATGTTGACACGTGGTACTACAGGTTTGATCTGAACGATACTTCCGGTTTCGGAAACACAACATCAGGGAGCTTTATCGTCGAGAGAGACAACTTAACCGTGGATGTTCTTCAGGGGGATGGAGCGAGCATAAACAGGTCGGACTTACAACCTAACCATGAAACCACCCTATCAGTACAGATAAACGATACGGATGTGAATAATTACACGATAGATTTCTTAGCGAGTGAAATCCGCTTCTACGTTGAGAACGAGACTGATTTGTGGAAGGACCTGACCGAGCAGAACACCTCGAGTTACTATTACATCGATTTCAACGCGACATGC
>JAGMCY010000075.1 GCA_023128965.1 Candidatus Aenigmatarchaeota archaeon
GTCCTCCTCACGAACTCACTGAAAGCCATCTCGGATTTCCGGTCGTCAAGGTAAACCGTCACTATCGAATCCTCGGGGATGAACCCGTCCTGATTTATGCTCACGCTTACGGCTGAAATTTGGTTTTCTAAAGGTTCGGCCGCCATGAACCCGGTTATATCGGGTCTCAGAACCAAAGCAAGGACTATAAAAACGCTAATTATCGGAAGAATGTAAACCCTCCTGTCCATTCAATCTGTTATTGGAGCGAAAATTTAAATTGATATTCCGTTTTTATTAGGCCCGAGACAATTATAAAATATGCTGAGGGTTTCGAAATTCTTGGTTTTGGTGATTTTCGCAGCGGTTTTGTTCGGAAGCGCTCAAAACGTATCAGCGATCGATATAGACAACTGCTCCCTTCTGGACACGGCAGGAGAAACGTACGTTCTGACCCAGAACATAGTAAATAGTTCCAACACGACCTGCATGAATGTAACAGCGGACAACGTAACCCTCGACTGCAACGGCAACATAATAGATGGCGTTTACTCCTCGAGTACCTACGGAGTCTACGCGTTCGGGCGGAACAACGTAACGGTAAAGAACTGTAACATAACGGACTGGTGGTACGGGGTTTATCTTAGTTCTAGTTTTAACAGCATGATCTTCAACAACAATCTAACCCACAATTACCACGGGATTGAAATAATCGATTCATGGCAAAATAATATAAGTAAGAATTTCGAGGAAAGCGTCAATAACGACATCTATTTAAGCAACTCCTCCTACAACTCGATAGGTCATAATTCGATGTGGAACTCTGACATTGGTATATCGTTTTATTCGGCTTCGGATAACAACACGGTTTTCAGGAACGTCCTTGAATCCTTCAACAACTATGCCATTTACATATTCCAATCATATGATAACTTCTTCAGAGATTCGAATATAACCAGCACATCAGATCACATCTATCATTTCGCATCCAGTGATACCGTTTTTTTGAACGTGAGCCTTGATAAATCTAAAATAACAACGGATGCTGGGGCTGTTTATATAAAGTGGTATCTCGACGTTAGGGTTCTGGACGAGGATGATTCGCCGTTGGACCAGGCGAATGTGACGGGAAAGGACAAAAATAACGTGACCGTGTTTTTCGAAACAACGGATGCTTCCGGTTACATAGAGAGGCAGAACATAACGGAGTTCCACCAGAATTTCACCGGGCAATTTTCCCACAACAACTATTCTATAAACGCAACATTCCTGTCTGTTTCGAATCAGACATCCGTTAACATGACGGGTAATAAAATTGTTACAATATACCTCACAGGAATCCCCCTCCCTTCCGTTCAGATCAAAACCTACACATTCGGCTTGGTTGAAAAGTACGTGTTCAGGCCTGGGAATCTCGTGAGGATAAGGGCATGGGTGACGTACGCAGATGGAAGGGAATATTTAAGCAATTCGACCGTTCTCATGAAGAACAACCTGGGCTCAACCGTTGTGAACAACGAATTGATGACGAACATATCGGAGATAACGAACGGGTATTTATACGAATACAACTATACGCTCCCGAGCAATGCGGAGGGCCTCTGGCCCATAAACGTCACGGCAACAGATTCCTTCGATGGGAAGGGTTATGATTCCTTGAAAATAGCGATAATTCAGATCACCCTCCAGATAAAGCTCGTTCTGAACAGCACATCCGACAGGATTTACATTCCGGGGACGGGGGAGAGGACGTTTTCCGGCCTGACCACAACCGAATACCCGATCCCGGATCATTATTACATCGCTTCCTATTCGAATGACGTTTTGAAATCTATCGTGTTCTCGTATATGAGTCCTCTTTCCATATTCACGGAGAAGGGATCGGGGATTTACGGGATTGGAACGGACCAGAGGTTTTCGAATTCCATGGTTTTCCTCGTTTTTTCAAGGGGGAACTGGAGAAACGTGAACAACAGGATCATCTCAATCGAAAGGGGCGAATTCCTCTCCAATCCGGAGCCGAGCTTCTCCTACGGTCTGGGGAAGGTTTATCCGCTCAAAATAGTATTGGATTACGAAAATATCGACCTCAACAGGACGTTGAAAATCGGCAGGGGTTTGAACAGGCTGGTAATAGAGAAGAAGGGAATGTTAGGGGACAAAATCAATCTTGATATAAAAAGGAGTTGATTTAACCCTTGTGACAATATGCATTTAAATATGTTTAAACAAATAGTTATCTATAGCGGTTGGGTGTGAATATGGCTAAATCTAATAACGTACTTTTGGCCTTGACGGTCGTGTTGTTATTGGTTTCGTTGTTCGGGACATTCGCGTTGCTGAATAGCATAACTTTTAAGACCCCTCCGGCCGGACCCTCGCCAGCAATCCAGCAAGGGGAGATAAAGCTGGAGATATTACCGGAGCCGAGCTATGATTCAACAACAGGCTTTATAGGTCTTAAAATTGAGTGATAATGTTAAAATTATATAAAGGGGAGGAATATGGCTGAAATATCGAATAATCTGTTAGCGGGTTTGTTGGTAGTAGCGATAGTGATATCTGCTTCTAGTGTTTTTATTATCAGTAATATCGGTCCTATAACAGTAACAGGAAGGGCACTTGAATTCGGAACAGCGAACGTGACAATTAGTGGTTTGGCTGCTATTGAGATGATAAGGAACGTAACGACTTTCGGAACCTCGGCTATTGGTGGTCAAGGAAGGACGATACATACACAGCAAGAGAACAACTGGACTGGTGGCGGTACATTTAATAACGGATCGGAAGGTAACGGAACGGATTACGGAGCAGGGACGCATGTCTATCCTTTCGTGGTAGAGAACA
>JAGMCY010000076.1 GCA_023128965.1 Candidatus Aenigmatarchaeota archaeon
GATAAGGGAGGAGCTTTCAGGCGTGAAGAGGCCGCTCAAGAAACTGGAATACTCCCTTAAACGGGAGGGAGGGAAGTCCGCGCTCTCGAGGGTTGCGCACTCTCCAATGAAAACCCTATCTCAGGAACAGGGCGATTCCTTGCTCATGGAAGCGCTCGTGAAGCTCAGGGATTTGAATCTCAAGGACAACGAGAAGGAGAGGGTGGAGGAGCTGATTAAGAAGGTGGAACTCGGATACTTATCAAGGCTCAAGGACAGATATAAATTTTTGGAGAGCGAAATACGTGAGAAGAAGGGAAAGGAAGAGAAATCGGACGTTCTGGAGAGGAAGAAAGCGAAGGAAAGGGAAATGGAGAACCTGAAGCGCGAAATCTTGGAGCACGAGAAGGAAAGGGAAAAGATAGCGAGAAACAGGGAAGAGACTTCCAAAAGCATCGGGAAGGAGAAGAAGGAGCTTGAGGAAACCCTTCACAAGGAAATAAATATTAAGTTGAATATTATTGTATGAGGTAATGGAATGAACGAAATTTACTCAGCCCTGGAGAAGATAAAGATAACGAAACCCCTGGTCCACCACATAACCAACTGGGTCACCATATACGACTGCGCGAACATAACCAGGTGTATTGGAGCGCTTCCGGTGATGGCTCATGCTATTGAGGAATCGAGCGACATGACCGGGATAGCGCAGTCGCTCGTCCTGAACATCGGGACTTTAACGCCTAACCTTGTGAAATCCATGATTTCGGCGGGGAAGAGGGCGAACAAAATGGGGATTCCGGTTGTTCTCGATGCGGTCGGGGTTGGAGCCACGAATCTCCGGACGGTCAAGGCGAAGGAGATACTCAGGGAAGTGAAGGTCAGCATACTGAAGGGGAACGCGGGGGAGATAGGGATACTGGCAGGGAAGAAGGCGGAGGTGAAAGGAGTGGAATCCATGGGAGTCGAAGGCGAGACAAGGGAGATAGCGAAATCCCTCGCCAGGAAACACAGGCTCACGGTGGTGATAACGGGGAAGGAGGACGTGGTCTCGGACGGGGAAAATGTTTATTTCGTTTCGAACGGGCATGACATGATGGGCTCGATTGTGGGGACGGGTTGTATGTTAGCGAGCGTGATAGGGGCTTTCGCGGCGGTGGATAAGGATTTTGCGAAGGCTTCTGCTTTCGCTCTGGTTTGCTTCGGGATCGCGGGAGAACTTGCAGCGGAGAGGGCGAAGGGACCCGGAACCTACAAGGAGATGTTCTACGACGAGCTCTACAA
>JAGMCY010000077.1 GCA_023128965.1 Candidatus Aenigmatarchaeota archaeon
GCCGAGACAGGATCGCCATCCCAGGCAGCCTTTAACGCTTCGGTCAGGTTTTCACCTGTTGCGTAACCGCAGGGATTCGTGTGTTTCACAACAACTGCTCCTCTTCCATTCAAATCATTCGCCGCTTCCACCGCACTCTCCGCGTCGACGTAGTTGTTGTAGGACATTTCCTTCCCCTGGATTTGTTTTGCGTTCACCAGCGATTCCCCAAAATCACCTCTGAATAACCTCGCTTTCTGGTGCCAGTTCTCCCCGTAACGGAGAGCCTTGCCGCCCGAGAATTTCAGCCTCAAGATATCCTCATCGGCGAATCTCTTGCTGAGGAATCGATCTATTTCCGAATCGTAGTCAGCCGTCCTTCTGAAGGCTTGCAGAGCGAACGATTTTCTTGTTTTAATATCGACGTCGCCCTTGGATTTCAGCTGGGATATAACAGTGTTATATTCTTCTGGATTCGTGACGACAACAACGTCCTTGTAGTTCTTAGCCGCGGCCCTGATCAAACTGGGTCCGCCTATATCTATGTTCTCGATCGCGTCCTCGAGTTTTACGTTCGGGTCCTCAACGGTTTTCTCAAACTGGTAGAGATTCACGGCAACCATGTCTATGGTCTGGATATCGAGGTTTTCGATCTGTTTCATATGCTTTCTGTTCTCCCTGACCGCGAGTATACCTCCGTGTATTTTCGGGTGGAGAGTGCGAACCCTCCCGTCCATGATCTCCGGGAAGCCCGTGTAATCCCCTATATACGTTACTTTCACTCCTTTCTTTTTCAGAAGCTTCGCCGTCCCCCCGGTCGAGATTATTTCAACCCCGAACTTCTCGAGGGATTTTGCGAACTCAACAATTCCCTTTTTATCCGTCACGGAAATCAAAGCGCGCTTTATTTTCATTTCGCTATCTTCACCCTGTTTCCCTCGACCTTGATCTTTCCCTCCCCGAACTTCCGGATGGTTTCGACCATGATCTCCTGTTCCGCCTGCTGGACCTTCGCCTTCAGGGTATCGGGCGTATCGCTGTCCTCCACCATGACCGGCTTCTGCATTATTATCGGTCCTTTGTCAACCTGAGGCGTCACGAAATGGAGGGTGCAGCCGGTAACCTTTATCCCCTTGTTCAGAACCTCTTCATGCACGTTAGTGTCCATTCCTCCAGCGAACAGCGGGAGCAAGGAAGGATGGATGTTCATAACCCTGTTCTCGTAGTGCTTGCAGAACCAGGGCGAGACTATTCGCATGAAACCTATTAGCAGAATCAGTTCTGCTCCCCTGTCATCGAATTCCTTTGCAGCCGCCTTGTCGAACAGAATCCTTCTATTCCCCGAGTATTCTATGAATATCGCCTCTATCCCGTGCTCCCTCGCCCTCTCGAGGATAAACGCGTCCTCCTCGTTCGAAATAACGCAGACTATCTCCGCGTCCAGTTCGCCTCTCTCAATCGCATCTGTTATCGCCTGCATGTCCGTTCCCTTCGTCGAGCCCAAAATTCCGATTTTTAAAGTCATCACATCACCCACTTCAAATATTATTTGAATATATTACTCAATTGTTTTTGTTTTTTAAAAATTAACGCCTAAGATCTCGTAAACTTCAAGCCATCTTATGGAAAGAAATTTTTCCGTTTTATAATTTTGGAAAAACAATTCCTGATTTTCTTCATACTCCTTGATATCCTCGGGTCTGGGATGTATGTAATACCTAAGGTTAAAATAATAGATTTTCTCGCAATTGTAATCGAAAAGATTCTCTTCAGTCGGCCATTCGATGAATGTTCTGTCTTTGTCTATCAGGAGTTTCGCGTTCTCAAGCCTTCCGTACTTTAACCTCTGGAGCACGACACAGCTGTCATCCTCGATCTTCTGATCTATTTCTTTGAACTCCTTAATAGAAGGCCAAGAATATATGTTATAAGAACCGAGAAAGGCATTTACAGGGAAAGTGGAAAATACGATGAATATCACCACTACAATCAATAAGTAATTGTGAATTCCTTTTAACTTCAAAACATCCGATGAATATTTGATCAGGACATAAAAGCCGCATGCAGATAATATTGCGAAGACGGGGTGTATCATTAGGGAATATCTCCAAATTTGGACGCCGTTCCAGTAACTGCCGTAAATCAAAAACCAAATAAGCAACCATATAAAAAGAAAATAGAGACCCTTCCTTTGCTGGCGAAAAAGCAAAATCCCAATTGCAGAAAGGATGAAAATGAATGGCGGGTAGAAATTCCCATTTCTGTTTATAAAATGTGGTACCATGTAATCGGGAAAATTTTTTGCCATGTTCTGCAAAGAAAGGAAGTCGCCCTGACCTTCAACAGATGACTCGATCCCGAATAAAGAAGGGGAGTTCAATATCCAAAACAAAAGCGGGGCAAAGAATATCAGGATAAGAGGAAGGAATATTCTAATGTCCTTTAACTTTAACCTGTAATCCGACCTCAAATACACAAACACGAAAAATACCCCAAACATGAGATTTTCTATTTTTATCTCACAGGACCACAGGAGAAGGAAGGTGGAAAGCACGAGTAGTTCCACGGATTTCAATTCCTTGGAAATCAGAAGAACGGTCAGGGTGAGGAGAACGAAGAAAACAGAACTCGTGATACCCAGGCCCATCCCAGAGATGAATATCTGCCAAGGTATTATGGCGAAGATCAGTGAAGAAATCAGAGATATCTCCTTTTTTCTGAACAGCAGATAGGATAAGCAAAAAACTAGTAAAATGGAGAAGGTGTCAAAAATAATCGTTAATAACGAAATGCTTTCTGTATCGTTCCAAAGGAACAATGCGAAAGTCGCCAGCAATGAATGACCCCCTGTGTGGGCGAAATCCGAAAAACCAAGTGATTCGAAAGCGTTGTTTGCTTTCCTAACGTGCTCCCACAAAAGGTCGTCAAGTCCATACCTTCCGGACATGGTTATTCTGAGAAAAAGGGCAAATATTATGATTAAAAGAAGCGAAACCCATACGGATTTCGGGATTTTTTTGAAAGGCTTTTTCAGTTCATTCCTGTAGTAGGCCATGAGGAAAATTAATAAAGAAAAATGGGCAAGCAAGATCACAAAATACAAAGACCCGAATATTTCGTAATACATATTTTAATAATGGATTGTTCTATTAAACTTTTAAACCACTCGATCTTTCAGCTGAAATGATCGTGTTCTCCAGTACCATCGCCACGGTGAGCGGTCCCACCCCTCCGGGCACAGGGGTTATGCGCGACGCTTTTTCTTTCACCCTTTCGAAATCCACGTCACCGCAGAGCCCGTTTTCCGTCCGGTTCATCCCGACATCTATCACAACCGCTCCTTCTTTCACCATGTCTTCCGTTATTAACTTCGGTTTGCCGACTGCCACGACAAGTATGTCCGCGTTTTTGGTGTGTTTTTCAAGGTCTTTCGTTTTTGAGTGGCAGACCGTGACGGTCCCGTTTCTTTTTAAAAACATCATGGAAAGCGGTTTCCCCACTATGTTGCTCCTCCCTATGACAACGATGTTCTTTCCCTCTACCCCTATATTTTCGTGGTCCAGCATTTTCATTATCCCTTTGGGCGTACAAGGCTCGAATTTCGCTTCCCCTGCAAACAGGTTCCCGAGGTTGTACGTTGTCAAACCATCCACATCCTTTTCCGGACATACGGAATCGATAACCTTCCGCTTATCCATATGTTCAGGAAGGGGAAGCTGTACGAGTATCCCGTGAACGCTCTCGTCCGAATTCAGCTTTTCTATCGTTTCAAGAAGTTCCTC
>JAGMCY010000078.1 GCA_023128965.1 Candidatus Aenigmatarchaeota archaeon
TTCGAACGCGGACTGGCTGCTATACGCGACACAGGAGCTTACGCTTCTGCTTGGGCTGAAGGACCTGCTCAAGCACATCCGAAAAACGAGATTGAGGGTGAAGTACGGAATACGAGAGGAATTGCTCCCGCTCGTGAGGTTGAAGGGTATAGGGAGAGCAAGGGCGCGAACACTCCACAATTCTAATCTCCGGAAAATTTCCGACCTGAGGAAGGTCCCGCTGGAAAGTCTCTCCAGATTGATAGGCCCGAAGCTCGCTCGGGATGTCAAAGACCAGTTGAACGAATTGAAGGAATCCGCATGATAAAAAACCTCACCAAGAAAATAATACTCGTAAAGAATCTGGAAACAGCCGATTCAATCGGGAAGAAAACCAAGGGATTGATGTTCCGGAAAGAACTCGCTCCCGACTCCGGTCTGCTCATGGTTTTCAAATTCGAAAGAAAAAACGAGATATGGATGTTTGGAATGCGCTTCCCGATCGATATCGTTTTCATTGACAAGGACAAGAAGATCGTGGATATCAGGCATTCCGTGAAACCCATGGGGAAGAACCCGAAATCTTGGAAGATATACAAACCCAAACAAAACTGCAGATTCGTTCTCGAGATCAATTCGGGCCTGATAAAGAAAACGAAAACGGAGATCGGGGACGTCCTGGACTTCGAAAGCTGATAGATTTATTAATATGTATAATAATATAGGTTTTGTGTGTTTTTTATGAAACCAAAAAACTCCCGGCCGGAATGGGACGAATACTGGATGGGCGTGGTGGAAGCGATAAGCAAGCGTTCCACGTGCCTGCGTCACAACATAGGGGCTGCGGTGGTCAATGACAAGACCATAGTTTCAACAGGGTTCAACGGGGCATCCAGGGGACTTCCGCATTGCTCAGAGATAGGATGTCTGAGGGACAAGCTCAAGATACCTTCGGGGACAAGGCATGAAATATGCAGGGGCGTTCATGCCGAGCAGAACGCGATAATAAGGGGCGATCCCCTCCGGATGGTGGGGGCGACAATGTACGTGAACGCGAAACCCTGCACGATATGCGCGAAGATGATAATAAACTCCGGGATAAAGCGCGTAGTTTACATAGTATATTATCCGGACAATGAAGGAATAGAACTCCTGAAACAAGCGAAGATCGAAACAAAGATATTCGAGAAGAAGTGATTTTTAAATTTTTAGTAACTGACCAGTACAAGTAAAAACTATTTAAACACTTAAAATATCTATCTATTAAGAAAATTATTAGAAAATAAAAACCGATAAACGTTTAAACATTTGTTTAAAATTGGGGTGGGGTATTTGGACAACAAATTAATCGCGATATTGACTCTTTGTTTTTTTCTATTATTCCTGCCCGCCTCTGTTTTTGCGATTTCCGCTTCCACGGACAGGCCCGTATACGTGATCAACGAGACCATGACGATAACGGGGACGGCAGGAGGTTCGGGCGTTCTCAACGTGACGGCTACGATTCGCAATTCCACTTCTGATGTAACGTCATTCAACACCACCTCAAGCGGCGGAACACCGAACACCTTCAATCTGACCCACCTCCTGAACGAGAGCGAGACCCCCGCCGGAAACTATCACGTGATCATTAGCGACGGGTCGGACAGCGTAACGCTTTATTTCGACATTCTCTCCGAGATGATTTACCTGGAAGCGCATATGATAAAAACGTCCGAAGTTGTTAACGTTTCAACGGACACGCTGATAACGAGCGCGGGTCAGGGAGGCGGGAATTACACCGACCTCATGGCGCTTTCAATTTCAGATATCCTTCATTACGGAACCCAGATAATAGGAGCCACAACGTATCACTTCGTTCTAGTTGACCAGAATCTGAACAACATTTACGATACGCTGTACATAGATGATGACAACCGTTTCCTTCTTTACAACGACACCGAGGATTCGGGAGGCGACAGCGAACTTGAAAAGCAGAACCTCAGGGAAGGCGACAGGTTCAAGGATTACCTTATTGGCGAGATCGACCCGGAAGCGAACAAAACCATCTTGGCAAAGCCGATTTCAGACCCCGTTTACAGCGCGGGGAGCACGGTGAACTTCATAGTCCTTGCAAAGAATGAAAACAAATCCCTGCTTTCCGGACAGGACGTGAGTGTCGTACTTTACGATTCAGCCGGGAACTCGGAGGGAACGACTTCCGGGACGACGAACAGCTTCGGCTTCTTAGTCTCGAGTTTTCAGGCACCTTCCACGCCGGATACGTACATCATAAGCGTCAACGACTCCATGGGGATAGAGATCTTTTTTGTTGAATCGTTCAAGCTGATGGGGAAGGTCACGGACCTGTCAG
>JAGMCY010000079.1 GCA_023128965.1 Candidatus Aenigmatarchaeota archaeon
GCCCGTCATCGTAAACGTAACCAGGCGGTCCCGTATAACTGACCCATAACGTAACGTTCACACCCACCGGCAGATACGTGCTGTTATCCACGTCATTCAGTCTTAATTTCAACGTATCGATTTGGACTCCGCTCCTGTTCGCGGTGGAATCGTTCCCCGCCAGGTGCTCAAATATAACCTCGTCTTCTGTAATGCTGAACGTTCTCGCGGAGGTTACGTTTTGATTACTTGAATTATCCGTTACGTTGAACCTGAAGCGGGCGGAAGAATTTATGTCATTACAGGTTAATTGGATGTTCGTGAAGTTTATCTTTGTCCAATCAAGACAGGCAGTGCAGTTACCGGTCTGTATGTCCGTCCAGCCAGAACCCGTATCCAGCTGTAATGTAACGTTAACATCTCCGCCTTCACTGGCGTAATCTTTGACTTCAACCGAGAAATTCCACCCCCCGCCCCACCCTTTGGTATCGGTGGTTTTGTCGTTGACTGTCATGTTCCTGTAGTTCGGCGGCCAGTTGACCTGTATCTCAACTGTGAGGTTTTCGGAAATGTTGTAGTTGTAGCAGGAATCATCCGATGGGACGTATGCATACCACGTCTTGTTCCCTTCCGTGAAGTCTTGATTCGGGACGAAGGAAACATTCGCAAACCCTGTCCCGTTCGTGTAAGACTGATTTACAAACTGCATCTGACTGGTCGCGTTCTCCACATCGAACTTGACCAGCGGGTATTCGCCTGCTGAAAAATTCTTCGTGGTGTTATCCAGATCATAAACCCTGACTTCAAATGTGGCCGCTAAAGCTGGCTGCGCAATAGAGTTGTTTCCTGATACGTACGTGACATTCACGTCGGCCTTCTGCAGTTCAAACGTATCATCCTGGTCAACGTATTGGGTGAAACTGTCCGTGTAAACGAGGTTCCCCTCCGTATCGTTCGCCATGAACCTGAATTTCATCCAGTTTCCTGCATACCCGGAACAAGGATAAACCTTGCTGAAGTTCAGCTGGGTATAACCTTCCGTCGTGTTGCTGCAGTTCTCGCATGTCTGCGATTCCACGTTATACCAGGACTGCCCGAGTATCTGCTCCTGAAGCGTAACGTTTACAGTGTCATAAAAGTTATCCGCCACCCTTATAGAGAAGTTATGCGTTAAATCCCAGGAATCCTGCCTAGGAGTGACGTTCGCTTCAGTAAGGCTCGGGCTTGTTGTGAGGTAGAATACGCTTTCCTTTACAGTTGTGTTGTCATAGTAGCTTGTATAGCTCGACCACATCGTCACGTTGTACCAGCCAGACTGCGTTGTCTGGTCCGGATTCCAGTTGCATTTGTACACGTTTGCCCCAAGTATTGTTACTGGTGTGCAGGTTGTGGTGTACGTTCCCGTTGAAAGGTTGAAGCTCACCTCTGTTGTGGTGTTCAGGGTGATCGGTTCCCCGCAGTAGTTCTCAACAGCTCCCTGCACGAGTATCGTGTCAGCAGCGGTGTAATTCTCGCTCCCGTCCGGAAGGTCTATCACGTTGCTCAAAGTCCCTGTAACGTTGAAATCATAATACTCTGATTGCTCATCCTGACACAAATTCGGTTCCATCGAAGTTGTGATTGTAGTGTACCAGTCATGC
>JAGMCY010000008.1 GCA_023128965.1 Candidatus Aenigmatarchaeota archaeon
GCGGTTAAAAAGCCCGAAGAATACCTGGAAAAAATAAAGATAGGAAGGGACGGCCTCATAATAAAGAACGGGGCGCAGTCCGGCCTGTTGCTCCCCCAAGTTCCAATCGAATATGGATGGGATGCGAAGACGTTTCTCGAACACCTCTGCATGAAGGCGTTCCTCCCCCCGGACGCCTGGACACACCAAGGGACCGAAATCTCCCGGTTCGGTTCGGAGATCTTTTCTGAAAAAACGCCTGGGGGAAAGGTAGAAAAACAATGAATGCCCCATCGGTGTTTAAACAAAACTTTATATGTAAGTTTTCCAATACTTACCTATCTAAATAAGGGGTATTGGGGGATAAATGAAAAGGAATAATATATTCTACGGCGTTATTTTTGGGATGTCTCTGCTGGTTTTGCTTGCCATACCCCTGGTTATCGGAGAGGACGTCATCTCCAGCGTATCGATATTGGGTGCAAGTCCTGTGGTAGGCCCGCTTACAACTTCAGATAACATAGCCCTGTCTTCCTGCGGAACCGTTTTAGTGCAGTGCAACACGACAGTAACGGATTCAAACGGCTGGAACGATATAGACGTTGTTAACGCAACGCTGTGGGACGCTGCCTCAACAACCGAAGGAGCCTCGGACGACAACAGCAGCCATTACACGAATCAAAGTTGTAATTTTACCGGTTCGGGATCAACTGCAAATGCAAACTGCGACTTCACACTCCAGTACCACGCGAACGCCACCGAATGGACCTGCAAGATATACGCGAACGACACGTCCTCGAACGTTGACAGCAACTCCACCGCGGACGTGACGGTAAACACGCTGAGGGCGCTCGACGCGGAGAGCACGATCAGTTTCGGTTCGCTCTCTCCGGGAGCAAACAGTTCGACAGATGTCAACAACACCCTGACAAACTGCGGCAACGCAGCGATAGACCTTAACCTGAGCGGAACCAACCTCACGAATACCTCGGCTTCCGTGACGAACATATCCGTTTCCAACGTCAAGTACAACGTGACCGACTGGAACCAGAGCTACACAGCTAACATGACATCGCTCACGGAGACATCCACGTATGCGGACTTCAGTCTTGCGAAGAGAACAAACGGCGTCACCACGAATAAAACCTACTGGAAGATAGGAATACCGGCCAGCATAGAGACATTCTTGTACAGGGGGAACATAACGTTCACAGCCGTGGCGGATACCTGAATCAGAAATTCAGAGAAGAAGGGCTCAGTAGTCTTTTTTATTTCCATTTATTTTTAAAATACTCTATTGGGTGTGCTGATGGGTTACAAATTAAAGTTTTTAATCCTTTTAATCATAGGAGGTTGTCTTACGTTTGTATCTTTAAGAATCGGTGTGCTGGCAGGGCCGGCAGTCCCGAGCGTTTCGGATCCGATAGCGACCGACCCTGTAGACCTCAGCGCGTGCTCAACCGTTGTGATATGGTGTAACGTAAGCATAAGCGACGGCGACGGGTGGGAGGACATAGATAATGTCAACGCCACACTCTGGGACCCTGCCTCAACAACCGAAGAAGACTCGGACGACAACGGCATGCATTACACGAATTACAGCTGCACGCTGGGGACGAATACCTCCCTCAACGACATTCCTGCAAACTGTTCATTCACGCTCCAGTATTACGCGAATCCCGCGGAGTGGATCTGTAAGATATACGCGAACGATACAACTGCGAACGTTGACAGCAACTCCACCGCAGACGTGACGGTAAACACGCTGAGGGCGCTCGACGCGGAGAGCACGATTAGTTTCGGTTCCCTCGCTCCCGGTGCAACAAGCCCTTCGGATGTGAACAACACGGTCACGAACTGCGGCAACGCAGCGATAGACCTCAACCTGAGCGGAACCAACCTCACGAATGCTTCAGCGACCATAACGAACATATCCGTTTCAAATGTAAAGTATAATGTTACCGATCCTGACCAGGACTACACAGCTAACATGACTTCGCTT
>JAGMCY010000080.1 GCA_023128965.1 Candidatus Aenigmatarchaeota archaeon
TTTTTACCAGTGATGATTCCTTTATAGTTCCCATATTTCTTGGAAAAAGCATTCTTTACATCTTTACTCCTGATGAGACAAGCAATCATCTTCCCGCATAAGAGTGCATTGTATGGAGGAATAGAGCCCAAAACGTATGCGTCCATAACATTCACAAGGCGCTCTTTCCTCTGTTTGGCATCCCATCCTATCACTTTATCTCTTGCACTGAGATTGAACACAGGATCTCCTAACGCAAAAATACCAATTAGTTTATTGTTATATTCATCCCAAACTAGAAATCTCATTCTTCTTCCATATCCTTGCGACACAGGCACACTCCAAGTAAGGCTTGCAAGTCGGAATAACTCTGATTCCCATGTGTCAGATTCGATTAATTGTAGTTTCGGAGTAATTTTTCTAGGAAAAACATCATTTCCAGACGCAAAGAACTTTAGCAGTTTCGGAGAAACTTTCTTTACGAAGGATTTCGCATCTTTCAATTTTTGAACTCGCTGCTTCTTATGAAGTCGGCGAATGTTCTCTTTTGAATTTGAAAATGATGACTTGGATGATACTCCTTTTGCTGTCCGATAATATCTAAGTTCTCTCTTAATATAAGACATAATTTCTGCTTCAGCCTTTTCACGTTCAGCGGGACTATATTTAGACATGGATATCCACCCTCTCTTTCAAATACCTATTAAAAATTTCCTAAACGCTTTAAAAACCTATGTTTAAACCTAATTTCCCCTCCTCACAAATTCAAAACCCAGATGCCGTGATTGAAGGGAGGCGGGGAAGAGGGGGGAATGAGTGTTTTATTGGGCTAATTACCTTGGCCTCATAAGCGAAATATCATGAAACCATTGTTTTTCCGAAAAGGGATTGTGGATAAAATGTGTTGCTTCCCGTGGTATAAATCCTCCCTGAAGGTCGGCTGACCAAACATAAGGGGGCAATTGTTCCCTTTTCTTTACCTCATATATTGTTGTTCTTAAATAATCAGCAGGCTTCAAATTGTCTTTGTGAAATTCAACACCACTTCGGGCGGCCACGAATCTTTCTCCTGCATCACCAACCGGGTCCAACCTCTCTGCTCCATTCGCCTTGATTTCCTTAAACTTCTCTATTATGCCTTTTTCTAAATTACCGTAAGTAATCGCGGAAAAGATTTTGGGTATCATGTCAAAAAAATCAAAATAAACATTCTCAGGCAGACCGGTCAATTCAGCAGGGGCGGTATATCCACAGGCTATCGGATGCTGCCCTTCCCTGAGGTATCCAATTTCATCAAAAGCGCCATTTGCGAATGCGCCTGGGTATAAACCGCAGTTGGTGTCAAATACTTCCGCAAGAAAATCAGCGAAACGATATAAATTATCTGCTTGCCCGGGCAAAAATTCCCTAAGATTTCTTAGCCCGTATACAATATCTTCAGGATGAAATGTCCTCCCTTCTGTCATTAAACTAATTTGAGGGAAAAGTTTTTTAAATTCACGCTCCCCTCAGAACCAGCGTCCTCTTCTTGTGGTCGGCGGGGGGTTGGTTTGGGAGGTTCGTATGGATTTAATAAATTTCTTGTAAGTAGTCGGTTTCATTGAGTAACGATTTAGCCAAGGCTTTATTGTCTTTGATAAAAATTAGAAGCTTATAATATTCTGTTCTGCCTGTTTTGTTGTCCTTGTAGGTTCTCCTAACATCATAGTAAAACCAATCCTCACCTCCTTCACCTACGAATTTTCTGTTCGGCTTACCTAATTTGCTTTCTATGGTCTCAGCCGAATCCCCCAGCTCGATTTTTCTGTATGCCTCTTCTATAATTATTACACATTCACAAGTCAGAATATCTCTTGGGCATTCATAACCATAATAAGACTTGTTGATATTACTGCATTTTTCTTTGCATGCTAATTCAAATACTTCTTCATCGTCTCCTGCTTCAAAACCTTCCCAAGTTCCATCGGTGGCAATAGCATCTGAAATATGTGAACACTTGGCAGGTTCACCGTTAATAATAAATTCAGCCTTTTCTACTCTAGTCAGCACATTCTCTATTCCTGACATAAATGTTTGCGTACACCCAGAACTCACCAAAACGACCATAAGCAATAAGTAAATAACGAGGATTTTCTCCCTCATAGTTCATAATTCTAACTTTGATTTAAAAAATGTTTCACACTCCTCTCAAAACCAGCTTCCTAATTAATTGGTTGTGATACCATAACCACACCAACCTTGGTTTGGTTTTGTGTTATCTGTTTTAACACAAACATAATCGGCACCGTATTTATTTTCACAATCAATATCGTTAGTACATTCAGCAATTTTGCATACATATTCTAATGGTCCACCCGTACGGGCGGTTTTAACTCTTACTTCATTTTCATCACAAATACACGATGGGTCAGTTTTAGAGACATGGCAAGAGATTTTCTCAAATGAATCAAATCCAATAAAAAGATACAAATATATCGATATTGCTAAAACAAAAAAGATAGCTATAGAAATCATGATTTTAAAACTTACTTTGATTCCCATAATTTTATAATTCAAACTTTGATTTAAAAGGGCGTGGTTCACACTCCCCTCAGAACCGGCTTGCTCTCCCAAAACAAAAAGCTTGTCTTATCCAAACCAATTTAAACCGTTCTCCGAATTCTAAATAATGACCGAAGAGGAAGATTTGGAAAAGGAAGAGTACAAAAAGAAGCTCGTGAAGGAAGAGGGGATTGGAGATAAAAGTAGCGGAGAGGAGACAGAGGAGTTGGAGAAGGCTCTGGAGAAAAAGGAGGGAACCGCTAAAGAAGAGGGTCCTGTTTCTGGGGCAAAGGAAAAGGAGGGTAAGTTAGAATACGTGAAGAAGGAAGAGGCGGAAAGCGGAGTGGAAGCTGAAAAAGATGAAAAGAAAGGGTACGAGGGTGTGGAAGCTAAAACGAAGGAACACCCTGTAAAGCAATACAAGAAGTTCAAGAAGAAGATAGAGGAAGAGCATAAGTCCAGGGAACCTGAAAAGAAGAAGGATGAAGAGGAAGTGGAGAAAGAGGATTAAAACCACGTGCTCTTTTTGTGTTCCGAGCTTCTGGATTGCCCGGGTTTTTTAATAACATAAAATAAATTAATAATATGGCAAAGAGGAAATTTGTATACCCTTCCCCTGACGTGGTGAGGTATATCAATGAAGTCGTAAATTTGATGTCAACAAGGAAAGCAGATGCGCATAAACTTCTGAGGTCCGAGGAATACATCAAAAGAATTATAGATGACGTAAAGAGCACAAGAGGTGACGTATATGATAAATGTGCCGTGTTGTTAAGGGATTTGATAACAACTCACGGTTTTGCGAGTGGTAACAAAAGAACGGCGTTCATAGTTTCGGTATATTTTTTAAAGAAAAACGGGGGCAGAGTTAAATTCAGGGATTTTGACAAAGTTGAAAAAATATTAAAGAATATACGCTTATATAACATAATAGAAATATCTAATTGGTTAAGAACAGGTAATATAGATGAAACCAAATTCAAGAGATAGATTGGAAATGGAAAGGGAAATGGTAGACATAGCTCTAAAGTACAAGAAACTTCTGAGAAAACTGGAATAGTTTAGTCTATTTCCAGCGCAAAAAAATTCTAGTTCTGTGTTCACACTCCCCTCAGAACCAAACGTCCTCTTCTTGTCTTCTCCCTACTTCTCAAACTTGCTGTCCGGAACGAGAAGTTTCAGCCAGTTTCCATGAAATATCTCTTCTTGATGTAGTCTATGAACGGCTTCTCCCTCTTCCCTGTCTGGTATTCGTCCATGGCGTCGTAATAATTCTCCAGGTCTTCCGCCGGGATGTCTACGAGCGGGTAATTCCTTTTCCACAGGATCCAGTTCATCAGCAGCCTCGAAAGCCTTGAATTCCCGTCCGCGAACGGCTGTATGGAGATTATTTTCAGGTGAACCAGTGCCGCCAGCACCAGCGTATGGAGCTTCCTCTTTTCAGAATCATGCCACCTGAAAAACCTTTTAAGTTCCGGTTCCACATCCTCCCATTTGGGGGGGACGTACGGGGTACCGGCGATTTTCACGTTCCTTTTCAGCTCGCTTCTCAGTTTCCCTGCTATGGAATCCTCAACGCCGGTGAACAATATCCTGTGGATTTTCTTCATGAAGCCCGTGTCCAGCTTCCCTTTGTATTTCGTGACGGCAATCGCCCCCCTTTCGTGGTTTTCCAGCTCTTTCACGGTCCTCAAGTTCTTGAAGCCCTTCGGGATTACCCCTTCTTTCAGAATCAATGACGTTTGCCTTAAGGTTACGTTCAACCCGGAAAGCTTGGTGCTGTCATAGGTAAACCTTATTATGAATTCTTTAAGCCTCTCCTCCTTTTCCAGATGGCTCAGCCTTGCCGTTTCCTTTTTGTATTCTTCCCTTTTCTCATCTATTTTCCTGACGTCCTCTTCTGACAGGAATTTGTATTTCCTGCCCGAGGACAGTTCTTTCAGGAAATCCTTTTTCAGCTGTTCCAGTCTTTTCTTTGGCGGGAGGGTTTTCCCGATATATTTGCTTTTTTGGACTACCCTTTTCCCCTTCCTCACGGCGTGAACCAGTATCCAGTATTCATTGTTTTTACTTTTTACCTTTCTTACAAACACCATAATTAATGTTATTCACTACAAATATTTAAATGTTTCGGTTATTCACTACAGGGATTAGGGGTACATATTTATAAATGTTATTTTTCTGCGTACCCTGTAATGTGACTACAAATTGAATCTATGTAATCACACTCCCCTCAGAACCGGCGTCGTCTTCTTGTTGTATTTAATGAATAATTTAAATACGACATCGAATTCTAAATAATGACCGAAGAGGAAGATTCGGAAAAGGAAGAGTACAAAAAGAAGCTCGTGAAGGAAGAGGGCATTGAAGACAAAGGGAGCGGAGAGGAGAAAAAGGAGTTGGAGAAGGCTCTGGAGAAA
>JAGMCY010000081.1 GCA_023128965.1 Candidatus Aenigmatarchaeota archaeon
TCGAATGGCCTCTTCCAGTTCCATAGTTTCACCTGTACTCGGTTTTTGTTTGATATTCGGATTTAAATGAGTATTCGCTCTTTACTGAATAAACTTCTTCTCCGAAATCAACGTTTTTATCTGCATAAGAATCCTCTTTCTTTTGGATTTCATCTTCTGCTGGAGCTTCGCTTTTTACCACCATTTCGAATGCCTCGCCTACTGGAGGAAGTTTTGACTGAACGAACGAACTTGTGGCGAATCTCCAAATAAGTTTCCCGTCTTCAGAACTTATGCAGTAAAGATAGCAGTCGTAAGAACCGAAATAAACATTGTTCTTATGAAAAACGGGCTGATAACAGAATATGGATCCTCCTGTCTTGAACCTCCACATCTCCTTTCCCTGCAAGGTGAGACAATAGAAATTTCCGTCCTCTGAGCCGAAATATAATCTGTCTTTGAAAACCGATGCCCTGAGTATAACCCCCACATTTGTGGTTCGGAATCTCCATTTCTCTTTTCCTTCGAGTGTTAAGGCGTACATCACTCCGTCTTGGCATGATTGGAATAGGGTTTCATTATGCAAAAGGGGTGGAGCCCCTATCCCAAATTTTCCTACCCTAAACCTCCATATTTCCTTACCAGTTCTTAAATCAATAGCGTAAAGATTGTTGTCGAAAGAAGGACAATAGATAACGTTATTATGTATGGTGAATGCAGTCTCATTATACACCTCTGCTCCGGTCTTGAACCTCCAGACCTCCTTTCCTGTTTCCGCATCTAGTGCATATAAATTCCCATCAAAAGAGCCTATGTAAACCATACCTTCGTGAAATGCAGGAGCGCTCGCTACATGATCTCCTGTCTTGAACCTCCACGCAAGAGAACCATTTTTCGAATTCAAACAATAAACAAAACCATCATTCGATCCGAAGTAAATTCGATTTCCATGTATCGCAACTGTAGAAGCTATGGTATCACCAGTCTTGAATTTCCATTTCTCCTTTCCCGTTTTTGTATCAAAAGCATACATATAACCATCATAAGAACCGTTGTAGAGAATTCCGTCTTTTTGGACAGGAGATGCAATTAAGATCCTATCGTTTGTTCGGAATCTCCAAGTTTCTTTTCCCGTTTCCGCATTAATACAGTAGATGTTGTGGTCCATTGAGCCGAAGTATATTTTACCTTCATAGAAAAGAGGGGAAACACCAATACTTCCTCCCTCGCTTATCTTCCATACCCTGTCCCATTTCCTGATCTTTCGTATTTCGAACTCTGACAACTCAGCCGAAAAATCAGAAAATCCTGAATCAGAAAAGTCTTCCCCGAACATACCTAAAATCACACTATCTTAAGCAAATCCTC
>JAGMCY010000082.1 GCA_023128965.1 Candidatus Aenigmatarchaeota archaeon
GGATTTCGAGGTTCTTAAAAAACTGAAAGCGAAGCTCCCGGAGGATGAGAGGAAGCTTCTTGAGGAATTTGAGGGAGAAAAGAAATAATTTAAATCCTTCTTCTGTTAATTCATAGTTATGCAGTCTTACGAAAAACTTCTGGACCAGGCATTCGGCAAGCTTCCGGAAAAATCGGAATCCAGCGAAAGGTTCCAGATGCCGAGGGCGGGCATACTTCCAGCCGGCGCTAGAACGATAATAACCAACTTCGCGGAGATAGCCAGCACGCTTCGAAGGAAGCCAGAACACTTGCAGAAGTTCCTCCTGAAAGAACTCGCAACTTCAGGCGAACTGCAGGGGAACAGGCTGGTCGTCCAGGGGAGGTTCAGGTCGGATGTCGTGGACAGGAAGATCGAGCTCTACGCGAAGGAATATGTGTTATGTCCGGACTGCGGCAAGCCGGACACGAAATTCACGAAAGAAGATCGCTATCTTTTTCTCAAATGCGAGGCCTGCGGATCAAGACACGTAGTGAAAAAAGTGTAAGCTTTAGCTACCGTTAGGCGTGCAGGAAGTCTTTTGGGTCAACCGACTTTTCGTGGAGGTTTCAACTCCTGTAGAAAAGGTGGTTTAGAAAACGGGTATTCTTATGCATTGACAGAATTTATCCTCCGTTGCGGAACACATGTTTTGGAGACCGGAATCCACTGCAAGTATGTAATTCGCTCCCTCGTGATCAATCCTGTACATCCACTCTATGTTAACGCCAGCTTCCCCCTCTATCATGTTCTTCACTTCTTCATTTCTGTATGCACTCTCCCCTCCAAGCACGCTTATCCCGTGTTCCGTCAGGAGGTCGGTCACCGGAACGCACCCCTCAGGAAGTTCTTCACTACCGGCAAACATGCTGAATTGCTCGGGGCTCATCCCCAAAAGCGAAGCCACCCCTTCCATCATGCTGGGGAATCCCCTGAAATTTAACAGCGAGAAAGCAACCAGGAAGATCACGAGAGCGATTCCGATTATCCTGACAGGATCGGAAAGCATCCCCTTCGCCCCCAGATGTTCGATTTTCTTCACCTCTCCCGTGTACGCACTCAAGATCACTTTTACTTTCCTCTCTCCCCTTTCAAGGAGAATCTCCCAGTCCGTTTTTTTCAGGTCTGCCTCCTTCGCTTTGAAACCCGGGACGAGTGCTTCAGAAGTTTTCTTGATCTCATCCTCCCTGAGTGTGGGAACCTCGTGTTTCAGAAGAAGTCCTTCGAGGAGGGAGACCCTTTCCTGCAGCTTATTTATCATCTTATCCTTACTCTCTCCCTTATCCTTGTGCGTTATCATGTAGAAAGCGATCGCGACGGTTATCGAAGTTATCAGACCGCCCAGAAACAGATCTAACTGGAATATCTGGAATACCGTTCCCTCAAAGAAAAACATGTATTTAGCGAGAACGGTCCCTGCCACCAGGCAAAGGAAACCCGTTCCGATCGTCGCTATTATTTTTATCGCAAAGGGTATTCGCTTGCGCATGCCGCGGAAAGCCAAGGAGCCTAAAAACCATGCGAGAAACAAATACGTGATTATCTGTGCTATGAAGAGCAATTCCGGGAGCATCCCGAGCAGGCTGAAAAGGGAAAATTCTGCCATAAATAATAATTGGCTAGAACTGGTATAAATTTCCTATCTTTCGATTCGTAGCAAACAATTAACTTTATAAATATTCCACTCTCTATAAATCATTAAGAACAGGCCAGTTCCGAACGGAGACTAGCTTGTATCCGTAATCTGTGCTTGTTCTGTCGCGATATCTAAGTAAGGTCGTTGCGTATGGCGAGGATGTACTCAAGGAAGAAGGGGAAGTCAGGTTCGAAAAAACCCCTGCAGAAAACTGCGAAATGGGTAGATTACAAACCGGAAGAAGTGGAAGACCTCGTGATAAAATACGCGAAACAGGGTTTCCAGAGCGCGAAGATAGGATCTATCCTTAGAGATCAGTACGGGGTCCCTTCAATCAAGGTGGTCACGAAGAAAACGGTCACCCAGACCCTGAAGGAGAACGACCTTTATTCGAAACTTCCCGAAGACCTTTTCAACCTTCTCAAGCGGGTGGTTGAGCTGCGGGTACACCTGGAAAAGAACAAGAGAGACTACCAGTCGTACAGGGGTCTGGAGCTCACGGAATCGAAGGTCCGGAGGCTCGCGAAGTATTACATCCGAAAAGGCTTGCTCCCGAAGGGCTGGAAGTACGATCCGGAACAGGCTAAACTGCTGATTAGGTAGAATGGTGTTATATTTTATTTAAAATTCTCATTCACGTATTCCTCTAGCTTGTTCAGGGATTCCTCGAGGATTTCGAGCGGCGGGAGGAATACGATCCGGAAGTGATCTGGTTTCGGGTAACCGAACCCCGTCCCGAAAACCGCTAGTATGTGTTTTTTATGGAGAAGGTCGAGGATGAACTTCTTGTCATCCTCTATTTTGAGCTCGATCTTCGGGAAAGCGTAGAAAGCTCCTTTCGGTTTCACACAGGAGAAGCCTTCGATCTCGTTGATTCGTTTGCAGAACAGATCTCTCCTTTCCTGAAGTCTTTTGTTCATATCCTCTATGTGGTCCTGGGGGCCTTCGAGCGCTGGTTTGATTGCGTACTGGGAAGGGCCCGGAGCGGAGAGTCTTGCCCTCGCCAGCTTGAAAACAGTCTCTCGGTAGTCTTTGATTGAATCCTCTGGCCCGCTGAACACGATCCACCCAACCCTCCAGCCAGGGACTAGGTAATTTTTTGATAAACCTCCGAAGGTCAGAACAGGCATGTCATTCGCCAGGGATGCCGTGGAATAATGTTTCTCGCCGTCGAACAATATCTTGTTGTAAATCTCATCGGAAA
>JAGMCY010000083.1 GCA_023128965.1 Candidatus Aenigmatarchaeota archaeon
CTCAGGGATTTTCTTGACAAATCGGAGAGGAACCTGCTTAAGGAGGGTGTGCGATCGCATATAGCGAAGAGCATCTCGAAAAATTTCGTGATCTTGAAATCAAAAGACGTTGAAAAAATGATTGAAAGGAACAGGGAATTTGCAGTGTTCCTGAGAAAATATTTCGAGAGGGGATTATGAACATCCTTTTCCACTTTCTATTCAACTATCTTTTTGTGGATATTGTATTCGGTAACGCGTGGGATTACTTGGTGGTTGTGTTCGTATTCTCGGTTCTGATCGATCTCACGCATTTGCCCTATTTGCTCAGGGTGAGAAAAGACGTGATGAAGAAAAGGTTCGGGTCAGGATCGAGAACGAGGTTTCACGAAATTTACGGGCTGACCCTGTTCTCTGCTGTTATTTGCGTATTGTACCTTGTTTTTGATCCAATAATAATCGGGGTGATAGCAATGTGCATCGTCCTCCATTTCGCGATTGATTTCCTGACCGGGAAATCCATGCCATTTTATCCGTACTCCAAGAAAGAGGTTTTCCTTCGCATCTCACCTTATGGTTATAAGGAGAAAATTTTGTTCGAAACTTTCTCGACTATTTTGCTGGTGGTTTTGTTTTGGCTGAAGGTAGGAAGCTTGGTCTTGTGAACAAGTTAAGGGATAATCTAGATAGGATAGGCCTAGCCCTGCCCCTGCCGAATGTTCACCCAAATGTTATATCCGGAATCTCGATCATAACCTCGTTCGCTTTCTTGGCTTTGTTCAGGTTTTCCGTTATCCTTTCTCTTCTGTTTTTAATTCTCACACTCCTGTTAGATTGGTTTGACGGCCTGGTAGCGAAGAAGTTCTTTCGGACTTCTGAGGAAGGATACCTTGCGGATATAACGAGCGACAGGCTCTCTGAAGGGATAATGTTCGTGATCTTCTTCCCATGGTTCTGCCTTTTCGTTTTGAACTGCGCACTTTCGCTAATGTCTGTTGCCAGGAGAAAGCATGTAATACTCCCGCTCAGGCATTTTTTCATCATATACCTGTTATGGCTCATCTGGGTGTAGAAATATTTAAATAGCTTTGCTGATAAGAATAAAGAATCATAACCGTTTACTGCGTAAGCAGGAGGTTAGGAAATGGCAGAAGAATTCTTGAACGAGGTAAGGGAAGCAAGAGAGAAAGCGAAAGAGAGAAATTTTCTCCAAACCTGGGATATGATAATCAATCTGAAGAACATCAACCTGAAAAAGCCTGAAAACAAGCTGAACCTTGAATTCCCTCTGCCTGAGGGCAGGGGGAAGGAGAGTAAAATCATATTCATCGTTGATTCGCTCCTTTCAGAGGCGAAGGAGACCAAAGGGCTGGTCATAGTTAAAAACGAGCTGGAAAAGCTAGGGAAGGATAAAAAGAAGTTGAAGAAATACGCGGATGAATATGATTGGTGGTTCTGTGAGGCGCCGCTCATGCCTTTGGTCGGTAAGACGCTTGGAACTGTTCTTGGGCCGAGGGGGAAGATGCCGAGGCCAATCCCACCAAAGGGGAATGTCCAGCCCTTTGTGGAGATGTCAAAAAGAATGGTTAAGATTGTTATTAAAGATTCACCCGTGATTCACGTTCCTGTCGGGACAGAGGACATGAAGGATGAACAAATCATGAAGAATGTCTTAGCTGTCATGAACTTGGTGAATGAAAGGCTTCCCAAGGGCAACGCCAACGTGAAGGGGGCGTTCATAAAACTCACCATGGGTCCGCCCGTTAGATTAAAGGTGTGAATATGGTTTCGGAAAAGAAAAAACTCGCTGTCGAGGAATTGAGGGGGGAATTGGAAAGATATCCTGTGATAGGAATGCTTGACATGTTCAAGCTGCCATCGAGGCAGCTTCAGGAGATAAGGGATAATCTAAAGGGGAAAGCCGTTATAAAAATGGTGAGGAAAAACACCATGAAGCTCGCAATGGAAAATGTTAAAATTCAAGGTTTGAAAAAACTAGAAAATGAAATAAAGAATCAGCCTGCCCTCCTTTTAAGCGAAATCAACCCCTTTGAATTGGCGAAAATTATAGAATCCTCGAAGTCTTCTGCTCCTGCAAAACCGGGTGACATCGCAACAAAGGACATAACCGTCAAGGCAGGACCAACAAACCTCAAACCGGGACCCGTTATAGGAGAACTGCAGAGAGTTAAGATACCTGCTGGCGTTGATGGGGATAAAATAGTTGTGAAGGAAGACAAAGTAGTTGTTAAGGAAGGCGAGGAGATAACGAAACCTCTCGCAGATGTTTTGATGAAACTTGGAGTCGAGCCGGTTGAAATATCCCTTAATCTCCTAGCCGTATGTGACAGGGGAACGATATACACGAGAGACGTGCTCTTCATACCAAGGGAGAAGTACGAAAACGATCTTATCAATGCTTATAAAAATGCGTTCAGCTTGGCATTGAATATTGGCCTTCCAACCTCTGATACGCTTCCCTTCTTACTTACAAAAGCACATCAGGAGGCTGTTTCACTCGCTATGGAAGCGAATATATCCACGAAAGAAACTGTTGGGAACCTGCTAGCGAAGGCGAAAGCCGAGGCCGAGGCGCTTAAAGAGAAGGTAGGAAATTTAGAACTTAAAGAGAAGTCTGAGCAAAGAAAGAGGGAGGAAGCAAAAACTGAGGGGGAGGAACCTGAAAAGGATGAAGTGGGAAAGGAATCGGAAGCTGGAACTGATAAAGCTGAGAAAAAGGATGCTGATAAAAAACAAAAAAAGGAGGGATAAGATGGAGATTGTATACGCAGCCTTACTCCTACACTCGCTGGGAAAGAAAATCGACGAGGCTGGTGTTAAGAAAGTGATGGAAGCGGCAGGGACCAAAGCGGACAGCGCTCAAGTAAAGGCCCTGGTTGCGAACCTTAAGGACGTTAACATAGACGAAGCGATAAAGGGGGCTTCTGTCGTCCAAGCAGCTACGGCACCGGCACCAGCGGAACAACCGAAAGGAGAGGAGAAAAAGGAAGAGAAGAAGGAAGAAGAGAAGGCGGAAGAAGCGGCAGCAGGTCTTGGTGCACTTTTCGGGTAAACCAAGCCTTTTATTTTAATTTAATGAGCGGCCGAGATCTTCCTAGTTCTGAAGATTTAAGTAATGTCCAGGAATATAATAAATTATGAAATCCGATAAGGAGATAAAGAAGGAGTTCAGGCCCAAGTTCTGGTCAAAACCAGACAAATATTATGCAACCCAAGTTCTTAGAGGAGAGGGTTTTGTCAGAAATATCTGTATCAGGTGTAAGAAACCGTTCTGGTCAACTGATCCCGAGAGGAAGGTGTGTGGAGATCCTTTATGCAACGGGGAAGGTTTTGGGTTCATAGGAGATTCACCATCGAAGAGGAATCTGGGATATGTTGAGGTTTGGGTGAAATTCGCGAAAATGTTCAAAAAGTTAGGTTATACACCAATAAAAAGATACCCTGTTGTCGCGAGGTGGAACCCCACGATGGAGTATACGAACGCTTCGATCTCGGCTTTTCAGCCATACGTGATTTCTGGCGAGGTTGAACCGCCAGCGAATCCTTTGGTGATACCGCAATTCTGTCTAAGGTTTAACGATATAGATAATGTAGGCGTTACCCAATCGCATAACACCGGGTTCGTGATGATCGGGCAGCACATGTTCGTCAAACCAAAGGATTGGGACCAGGATAAAGTTTTCAGGGATATACACCTTTGGCTTAGGAAGGGTTTGGGGCTGAAAAACTCGGACATAATCTTTCATGAGGATGCCTGGGCCGGCGGTGGGAATTTCGGTTCATGTATTGAGTTTTTTTCAAAGGGCTGCGAACTCGGAAATCAGGTTTACATGCTCTACGAACAAACGGATTCGGGATATAGAGAACTCAATATGAAAGTCCTGGATATGGGAATGGGCCAGGAGAGGAGTGCCTGGTTCTCGCAGGGGTGCGAAACCATTTATGACGCGACGTTTCCGACAGTGGTTAAAAAACTTCTATCAAAAACGGGTTTGAAAGTTGACAGGGATTTGATGAGGAGATACATCCCTCATGCAGGCCTGCTCAACCTTGATGAAGTAGAAAATATCGACAAATCCTGGGAACTGGTGGCGAAAAAAACGGGAATGGATGTTGATGGGCTGAAAGATTTCGTGATTCCGTTATCCGGGGTTTATTCGATCGCCGAACATATGAGGAGTTTGCTCGTCGCGTTGACTGATGGCGGTTTGCCGAGTAATGTGGGAGGAGGGTATAACTTGAGGATTTTGGTAAGGAGGAGCATGCTGTTCAAGAACAAATATGGCTGGGATGTTGAATTGCAAAAAGTGTGCGAAAATCATGCCCGTTACTTGAAACCCATTTTCCCGGAACTCATGGAAAATCTGGATGGTGTTGGGAGAATACTGGAAGTTGAGGGGAGGAAATACGGAAACACGGAAAGGAAGTCTGTTAGGATTGTTGAAAAATTGATAAAGGAGGGAATTAACGAACGAAAGCTTTTGCAGGTCTATGACAGCCATGGGATACCCCCGGAGATAATAAAGGAGGGGTTTGAGAAAGTGGGGAAGAAGGTGAAGGTACCTGATGATTTTTATTCGAAGGTGTCTGAGCTGCATGAAAAGGGAGAGCAGGTAACAAAAACCGAAAAAGGCGAAAATCTCCCTTTAAATGGGATTCCTGATACGAAAATTATGTACTACGAAAATTACAAAAAACTCGAATTTTCCGCGAAAGTTCTGAAAGTAAT
This sequence comes from Candidatus Aenigmatarchaeota archaeon, assembly GCA_023128965.1. GTDB lineage: Archaea > Aenigmatarchaeota > Aenigmatarchaeia > QMZP01 > QMZT01 > JAZGEG01. Next base: position 4,730 of record JAGMCY010000083.1, read on the forward strand.
CGGTAATTTCGTCGTGCTTGACCAAACAGTTTTCTATCCGACATCTGGCGGGCAGCTGCATGATACAGGCGGGATAAATGGGAAGGGAGTGGAGGATGTATTCAAGCAGGGTGGCGTGATAGTCCACCTTCTCGAAAAAAATCACGGGCTGAGAGAAGGTCAGGAAATAGAGGGTAAATTAGATTGGACTAGGAGGCTGAAGCTCTCACAGCAGCATACAGCAACGCACATAATCAATGCTGCTGCGAGGGAGGTTCTGGGGAATCACGTGAATCAGGCAGGAGCGAAGAAGACAGAAGAGAAATCCCATCTGGACATCACGCATTATCAGCCAATAACAAACGAGGAGGTTAAAAAAATCGAGGGGGTTGCAAACAAATTAGTTAAAAGAGGGGTGAAGATAGAAAAGCTCCTCATCCCGAGGGACGAGGCTGAAAGGAGGTTTGGAATGAGGATATACCAAGGCGGAGCCGTGCCTGGGAAGGTTCTCAGGATAGTGAATATCAGGGGAGTTGACGTGGAGGCCTGTGGCGGAACGCACTTAAACAACACGAAAGAGGTGGGGGAAATAAAGATCCTGAAGACAACAAAAATCCAGGATGGGGTTGACAGGATAGAGTTCACCGCTGGGGAAGAGGCAGGGAAAATATCCGTCAAGGAAAGGGGGATGTTCCGGGGGGTGTTGAAAGATTTTGGGAAGGTTGTTGATTTGAAACCTGAGAAAAACATCTCAAAGCAGCTGAGGGAATGTTCAGATTTCTTTTCAGTTCCGGTCGATCAGGTCGGGAAAACCGTGAAGAAATTCACGGATGATATCCTGAAATACAGCAAAAAATTGGGGAAGGACGTGAAAAGGAAAAGGGTTAAAAACATTAAGGAGGCATGCAAAAGTGTTTTTAATCTATGGAAAAGGCAGGGGAAAGAAATGGAGAAATTCGTGAAAGACAGAGCGGGTTCAGAGATAGAGAGGTTGACGAAAAAAGCGAAAAACAGCGAGATATTTGAGATCGTTGACATGGATAGAAATGGGATGATAAAGACATCCGAACTTATTGTTTCAAAACACCCTGAATTCACCGTAATCCTTGTGAACAAAAACGGGGATGTTGTAGGAATGAGCGAAAAAAAGGACATAACGAGAATCGTTAAAGAACTGTGCAAGAAATGCGGCGGTTCGGGAGGGGGTAAGGGAAGGCTAGCCCAGGGCAAATTAGATCCAAAGGAATTTAAAAGAATGTTTAGCTCAGGCAAAGCCTAAGGGCAATAAGCCGTTGCGGTTTGTGACCTGCCTGCAATAATGATGTCATACGTGCATGTTTTTGGGCATCCACTCCCGCTGCAACAATATATGTTGACCTTTGCATCCCTGCCGGGTTCTATCTTATCGTTTGGAGGTGTCAACGTATTTCCGTATATATCCGCCCATGCTATATTAGTAGGGTCCACCACATTTCCCCCCCTATCCCAGATTACTATATCATTTCCTATGTCTATCGTTGCTGTTCCCATGTTACGAATCACTGCCAGGACATCCTGACCACCAGCGCCACTCACGCATTTCTGCATTGAAATTTCTATGGTTTTTGCCGTAATACTGGAGAAATAAGTCGTCATGTACGACCATGCTGCGGCCGCCATACCCACTGTTAAAAGTAATAATATTATTATCGAAATTATGGGTGTTATACCTTTCATTTTTTAACCCTCTTAAAATCTTCTTATTTGGCCATTACCTGTAACCTTCAGGTGGTCTGGGTGGTGCAGGAGCCGTGTAAAGCCTTTTCAGTCTTTTCTCGATAATCCCCAACGTTGTCAGAACGGCCTGGTTTGTTTCGAAATTCCTCTTGTTCTGCTCTATTAATTCTGTGAACTTCTCCACAAGCGGGGTCATCACTTCCTTTGAAACTTCCGATACCTCTTCCTCCTCAGCGGATACCTTCAGAAGTTTTATGAATTCCCTCATCTCCAAAATCAGGTCGTCTATCTTTTTAGGAACTTTCGAAACCTCCGATATCAAATCGTTGTTTGCCTTTATGCTGTCATCGATGATCTTCTGGTTTGATTTTATGAGCTCAAGCACCTGATCTACGAGCCTTCGTACTTGGGAAGAATAACTGCCACTCTCAACTTTATCTATCCTCTTCTCGAGCCTTCTCATGGGTGAGGTAGGGATCACCTCGTATTCCTCCTCCGGGCTGGAAATATCTGGTGTCATGATAACTATTTGGCACTGTCTTAATATAAATATATTTAAAAAAACAGAAAGGCTCAGAACTCTCCTCCGGGCGGCATGCCCCCTCCTGGCGGCATGGGCGGCATTTTATTTCCCGCCCCTGTGGATATTATGTCATCGATCCTCAGCACCATCTCTGCCACCTCGCTCGCACTCTTTACCGCTTGTAGTTTTATCTTAAGGGGTTCTATCACACCCAGTGTCAGCATGTTGCTGACGTTGCCAGTGAAAACATCCAGACCAGCAGACGTTCTGTTTTTGTCATGCTCTGACCTTAATTGAGCGAGTTTGTCTATGGGATCAAGACCTCCATTTTCAGCCAGGCTTTTAGGAACGATTTCCATCGCGTTTGCAAAGGCGTTGACCGCGAGCTGTTCCCTTCCCTTGAATGTTTCTGCATATTTCCTCAGGTATTTTGCTATCTGCATTTCGACTGCTCCTCCTCCAGGGACTACCTTGCCGAGTTCAAGAGCTGCCGCAACCCCTTTGATCGCGTCTTCCATCGCCCTTTCCACTTCGTCAACAACGTGCTCGCTGCCTCCACGTATTAAAATCGTAACGGCCTTAGGTTCCCTGCATTTCTCAACGAATATCATCTCGTCTCCTGCTATTTTCTTTTCCTCAACCAGGCCTGCGTAACCAAGGTCTGACTTGTTCAGATCCTTTATGTTCGTCACGACCTTCGCTCCTGTCGCTCGCGAAAGCTTCTCCATGTCGGATTTTTTGACCCTCCTCGCGGCGAGTATGTTCAACTTCGCCAGATAATGCTGGGCGATATCATCTATTCCCTTCTGGCAGAAGACAACGTTTGCTCCTGATTTCGTTACCATGTCGACCATTTCCTTCAGGCTCCTTTCCTCCCCATCCAGGAACGCCTGTAATTTTTCAGGGGAATCTATGTTGATTTTCGCGTCGCCTTCGAGTTCTTTGACCTCCAAAGCCGAGTCTATGAGCGCGATTTTCACTCTTTCCAACTTTTTAGGCATACCAGAGTGAACGACTTCTTTATCCATGACTATTCCGTCTATGAGTTCGGTATCGCTCATCGAACCTCCCTGTTTTTTCTCAATCTTCACGTTCTCCGTGTCTATGTCCACTTTTCCTCCGTTTACGTCTGCTACCCTTCTCACCGCCTTCACGGAGAGGACCGCTAGCTTATCAGAGGCCCTCTCGGCTGCCTTTCCCGTCATCGCGGTGTTGGCTATTTTCTTCAGCGTCTTTTCATCCTCTATGTCAACTTTCTGCGCCAGTTTGTCTATGATCTCCAGCACCTTGATTTTTGCCAGCCTGAACCCCTTCGTTATGACCGTTGGGTGTATCTGTTGCTCAAGGAGTTTTTCCGCCTCGTTCAAGAGCTCGCCCGCGATTATGACCGCTGTCGTCGTTCCGTCTCCGACGGCCTCGTCCTGCGTCTTCGCGACCTCGACCATCATCTTCGCTGCCGGGTGCTCTATCTGCATTTCGTTAAGAATTGTCGCCCCGTCATTCGTTATCGTAACGTCTCCCAAAGAATCAACCAGCATCTTGTCCATTCCCTTTGGGCCTAAAGTAGTTCTAACTGCATCAGCCACGACTTTTGCGGCTGCTATACTATTCTTCTGCGCGTCCCTCCCCCTCGTTCTTGATGTTCCTTCGGGGAGTATAAAGATCGGCTGTACACCTTGCGCTCCATTCATAATATCACCTCTATTTATCGATTTAATGATTTGGATAGCATATAATATACATGGGTTATTTATAAACTTTTCCCTCAACAAATAATTTAAAGATTAATTTAAGCTGAACGTAAATATAGAATATCGAGTGTGTGACGCATACGTAGTATGCGTCTTTCGAAACATGGGCTCGTAGCTCAGCTTGGTTAGAGCGCCGGTCTTATATGGCCATCAGGCGTAAGCCTGGTTTGCTTTGACCTACGAAAGCCGGAGGTCTGGGGTTCGAATGACCCTTTTACTCAAAAGTGTAAACGGAAAACCAGCAGCTAACGCCTGCATGTCTTGGAAATCCCCACGAGCCCATTGCATATCTTTTAATTTTAATAACCTGTCCAATTAATTCTTATGAAAATAATATCCGATTTCCACATACATTCAAGGTTTTCCAGGGCAACGAGCAGCGAACTGAACATACTCAATTTGGTCAAGTACGCAAGGATCAAAGGGGTTAATTTGCTCGGAACAGGGGATTTCACGCATCCTGTCTGGTTGAGGGAGATTAAAAACGAGTTGAAAGAGGACGGGACGGGTATTTTGAAGGGCCGGGATTTTTCCTTTATCCTATCCACGGAAATTTCGAGCATTTACAAACAGGACAACGCCGTCAAAAGGATACACAACGTAATCCTCTCCCCGGATTTCGAGACGGTTGACCAGATAAATGATGTTTTAGGGAAAAAGGGTGTGAACCTCGAGGCGGACGGCAGACCCATCTGTGGTATACGTTCTCCTGAACTCGTTGAAATGATCAAGGAAATCGACCAGAAAAACGAAGTTATTCCCGCCCACATCTGGACTCCCTGGTTTTCGCTTTTCGGCTCGAAATCAGGGTTCGACCGGATCGAGGATTGCTTTCAAGACCAGACGAAGAATATCTTCGCCTTGGAAACCGGGCTGTCTTCAAATCCAGCGATGAACTGGAGGTTGTCTTCGCTTGACAGGTTTGCGTTGGTTTCGTTCTCCGATCTTCATTCCTTCTGGCCATGGAGAATCGGGAGGGAGGCGACGGTTTTCGAAATGAAGGATTTGACATATGACAACCTGATAAAGGCCATAAGGACGAAAGAAGGCCTGGTGGAAACGATCGAGGTCGATCCTTCCTACGGGAAATACCATTATGACGGTCACAGGGACTGCAAGGTTTCGCTTGGGCCCAAAGATTCCGAAAAGTTCAGGAACATCTGCCCTGTTTGTAGGCGCCCGCTAACCATAGGGGTTTTGCACAGGGTTGAGGAACTCGCTGACAGGGAAGAGGGGTTCGTTCCCAAAGACGCGAAGCCCTTTCGTTCGCTCGTCCCTCTTTCCGAGATCATATCCTTTGTTCTGAAATCCGGCCTGAGCTCCGGTAAGGTGTGGGAAGAGTATAACAAGCTCGTGAATTCATTTGGTTCGGAATTCAACGTTTTGCTGGAAGCGGAAGAAGAGAGGATGAAGAATATTGTAGATGAGAATATCGTTGAACTTATTCTTAAGGTGAGGTCTGGGAAAATGAACATAAAACCCGGGTATGATGGGGTGTATGGAGAGCTGGTTGCCGAGGAAAGGGGGTTGTCGAAATCCCCGCAAAAAAGGTTAAATGAGTTCAATATCAGACGTCCCCCTGACGGTGACTGATACCGATTTGTCTATGAAATAATCATAAACGGCCGATATTTCTATGTTTTTCTGGACGTTGACCATTGCCATCGGAAACATCATTTCTGCGTTGCACACGATCTTGCCTCTTCCTTTCCAGAGGTTTAAGATGGTTTGTCCGTATTCGAGATCGCAGTCACTGAATATTATATCCAGAGATTTTGAAAACAGAACTATTCTGTTCCAGTTTTCAGGGTTGTCACAACCCTGTATTTGAGTACCGACAATCCCCAATGAGCATACTGTGCCTTCACCGATGTTCTGTACATCAATCTCTATTGGAAATTCCAATTGCCGTTTGCCTTGCCAGACTTTCAAAGGCCCTTTCACCTTGATGTCTAGCGATACTGGACCTTCCGTCGTGCTGCCCGGCTGTGAGGGCGGGGGTTTCCCCTCCGACTGAAGCCTTATCAGTTCATCCTGGGAAGTTATCAATACCGGCTTGATCGTACTGGCGGTGTATGAATAATACATCCTGATGCTTGGGTTGTAAGGAATGGTGACGCCTTTCTCGAGGATGGGAGCTATGCAGTTCCATGCGCACGTCTTGGATTCTCCCTGCACGCCCCTTTCCCTGTCTTCCCCTACCAGGTCGAAAGGAACCTCACAATTTGATATCATCTCGTAAGAAGGGCTGCAGCGAATGTCTGAGTACATTTCTGTGCCGGTGTTGAATATTTTTACAAGCATGTTCTCCGCCCTTATTTGGCCAGAATTCCTGATCCTCGTCCTTATGACAAAGGGTTCGCCCGATTGGAGTTCGTTTGGTTCGGCGACGAGATCCTCCAACACAACACCATAATTCGTCATGCCTAGTCCTGGTAAAGTGCAGCCGGAAACCATTATCAGGGTTATGATTAAAATTGGCAGTGAAAGCGTATGTCTCATGTTTATAATTTGAAAAAGAATCTTTTATTCTTTCCCTACCGGGGTTCGGTCGAGGGGTAGACTAGAACATCCGCCGTTTTATCGATGAAATACCCGTATTCCGCCCGCAGTTCTATGTTTTTCTGGATGATTCCGATTTGCTGGCTCGTGTCAGCCACTACCTTGCAGGATATGGTCTGGGGCCTGTCCCCGATCAGAACCACGTTTTCTTTATACGAGCAAACATTAAGTGTCATGCCCTGTGGTAACAATATGTCCAAATTTAACTTATACCACCCCTCGTTCATGCCCCATCCGTCTTTTTTGCATTTATCAACAGAAGAGCAGACCGTTCCGCCCCCGATGTTTTTGATGGTGATCACTATCGGGAATTCCACATAATTTCCATACGTCCTTATGGGGGAAGCCGTTTCTATGTCAAGGGATATGGGGGATTTAGTCTTGCTGTAAGATTCGGACGGGAGACCTTTTCCCTGGTCCTGCAGGGCTTTCAGTTCCTCTTTTGAAACCAAAGTCACCATCTTGATCGTTGATGACCTGTAAGAATAGAAAAATCTCACCTTTGCTTTATAAGGCGTGCTGAGACCGGGCAAAACCTGCGGTGCGATATACCTCCACGTGCAGGTCTCCTCGCCGCCCGTTATCCCTGAATACGGGTCTTCCGGTAGCATGGTTATCCACTTGTTCGTATACCTGCATTTAATCTCGTCCGGGAAGACCTCGCCTGTCCCGCCTGCTTGAGCGCCCGCTCCCCCTTCCCATACTTCATCAAGACCGAGCAACTCCGCGAATCCGTTTTCAGCTTTTACAGAACCCGTGTTCTTGACCCTAAGGGTGAATTCGACTTCCTCGCCCGAATGGACATCCGGGAAATCGGGCCCGAAATGCTCTATTATAACGCCTGTCCCTACCGGGGTTTTTGATTCAAACGGTTCTCCTGTTGGGAGGACACACCCGGAGATGACAGAAATGATTATTAAAAAAATCAAGAACATGGTAAACCTTTGGCTATTCATATTATATAATTGTAAAAACAAATAAAAAGGATTTAAAACTGCTCTATCCCTCTGACTGTTACCTGCGTTGTCGTATCAATCGAATAAATGTATTTCAGTATCACTTCGAAGTTCCCCTTTGTCTTGCTCGCTGGTGGCTGGATTATCTCGAATTCACATGTGACATCTGTTGACATCCCGTCCCACATGTATATGAAGTTTCCTATTGGCTGCGGAAGACCCGGAGGTACATCGTTATATATCGGCGCGCCCAACAAACTCTGTGCCGGGCAATAACCTTCAACAGGCATGACCCACTGCGGATAGGTAACTTCTATTGCAACCGGGTAATCTTTTCCTGCTATTCGTCCGCCGCCCGCGTTGGAAATCCTTATCTGCAACGGGAATCTTGCGTTTGTCCAATCCTTTGCCTTCACCAGCAGCCCTGCATCAACCATCACGGTCAAAGGACCTGCTGTCAGGATTGCAGGATCGCTTACAAGGGATTCTCCGGTTTGAATCATCCTTCTCAATTCATCGCTTGTCACGAATTGTACGGGCTTTCTGGCCTTGGTTTCGTAAGCGTAGTAAACCCTTGCGTCTATACGGAAATTCTGTGTCTGCCCCCTTTCGAGTAGAGGAGCTATGAGCTGCCAGTCCGCTTTTGCAAGTTCCCCCTGTGTTCCCGTTTCCGGGATCGGGGCCAGTATGTTTCTCAGGTCGATAACTGTCGATGGTGTAACGGCCCATTCCATGGGGTCTATCTGCATCAACTCAACTATTGCCGGTGCTCCTGTTCCTAATTCTCCGTTGTACCCGCCTTGGTTCCGGACTTCCAAATGAAGGCCTATCTGCTCTCCTGAATCTATGGTGGTTGGTGGTGGTATCTCGAACTTCTCCACGACCAAACCAGGTCCTCCTCCCATTCCGTCAGTCGGTCCTATGCAACCAGAAATCCATAATGTCGCTATTACGCACAACAGCAAAAGGAATTCAACCTTTTTAGCGAATATACCGGTCATATTTTATTTTATGAACAAACAAGCTTTTATATGTTTCACAGCCTTATTTTGGGCTTAATAGTAACCATTATCTCCTTTGTGAACTTGTAAGAATAGCCGATTTTGGCCGTTATCTGATACGTCTTTTCCTGCTTTATCCTGGTCGGATCATCGACTGTTATGGAACACAAATACTTTGGGGTTGATTTTTGTATGAAGCTTATGCTGTACTCATTTGTGTTTTTGGTTTGCAGGTGTTCCTTAATACAGTCTTGAATTATTATTGACTGCCCGTCCTTGATCGCCATTACTTTATTGTCTGCGTTTTCTATTTCCAGGCATACCTTGTTGAACGCCGCAGGGTTTATTGGCATGCTTCCTGTGAATGGTGTTGCTGTATTCAGTTTATCACAATCGAAAACTGCATTCCCTCCGGTCGCCCCAGATTCCGCTATTTCCAATATGCCTCCTCCCTTGTTCTCTATCCAGAAGCTCATTATCCCGCTGCCGGGATCTTGAACGCCTGGGGTGGCGTCAATGATTATTGGCTGGTTAAGGACTTCCACGTATGGTTTTACAGGACCTTCCCCTATTGTCGCTATTCCCTTTTCGGATAAGCTCTTCCCTTCAGAAACGAGTCTTTCCAATTCTTCCTTGTTCACAAAGGTGACCGAGCTTGTGGAGTACGTATTGTAATTGTATCTGGCGAGTATCCCTATCTTGCATTGAGTCTCAACGTTTACGTTATCCTTCGCTGTCAACTTCCATTCAACCACAACAGTCGATTGAGGATACATCGTCGTCGTGCAATCAACCATCCCCGTGCTTTGCTTGTAAGAAGGGGGGTTCGCCCCTGAACAAAATTCTCCTTTAACACCTCGTTCGTTCTCCATCCCGAACAAACCGCAATCGTTGTACAAACCTATTGTCACGGGGGTCTTCCCGTATTCTGGTTTCTGCAGATTCTTGACTATCGCGCGCAAACGGATTGACTGGCCCGCACGAACGGTTGTGGTGGGTATCGCTTGTATGCTTTCGATCGAGACCACGTCGTGTCTTTCTTCCCTGATTTCCGTCCCCGGGAATATGTCAGGGAGGAACGGAATCTCTATGTCCAGAAACGGGACCGTGCAACCAGAACTGAAAAGAACCAATAACAAAACGAGGGATGTGAAAATTTTTCTCATGATATATTATTGGATATATTAGCATTTATTTTTATTGATGTCCCGAAAAACTATAATTATGAAGGGCCAGTTTGTTTTCGAGTTCCTTATTGCGGGTTTGATCTTCTTCACCATTGTCGTTTACACCATAAGCTTTTTGAATGTGAACGTATCGGATTTCAAGAGCAAATTCTATCATAACCGGCTCCAGAGCAAGGCGATACAGGTATCCGAAGTCTTGATGGGTGGTGGATCTTACCTCAGTATTGCGGAGTCTTCAGAATTCAACCCGGCAAAGATTCAGGAATTCAACGAAAACTATTGTAATCTTAGCGAGATAAGCACCTACCAAAATCTTGTCAATGATCTTCACCTTTATGAAACAACCGTTTACGGGGTTTTCTCGGATAACATTAAAATATACCTTTTTAGCCCGAGCGAAACGCTGCTTGATTGCGGGCCGGCGATCCCAAGGAATATAACGAAAGCCGAAGTCGGCAGGGTTGGTGTGTTTAACGGGGAGATGGCGAAACTGGAGGTTGTTGTTTGGTAAATTTACGAATCTTAAATATTAACTTTCCCTATATATTGATAACATGAAAGTGATTGTGGTTGGCGGCGGGAGGATCGGGGAAGCGCTTTCACGGCTTCTCATAAAGGAAAAACACGACGTGGTTGTCGTTGAAAAGGATGAGAAGCTTGCCGAAGAGCTAGCCGAGAAACTGGACGCGCTTGTTCTCCACGGAGACGGGACGGATAAGAACATACTGAAGGATGCGAACATCGAAAAATCGGATGTCGTGGTAGCGGTTAGCGGGGATGACAAAACCAATTTGATGATCTGCGAGTTCGCGAAGGGTGTTAACGTTCCGAACATCATTGCGAGGATAAACCAGTCTGACAACGAGGGGATATTCACTAAAATAGGGATAACCAACCTCATCAACACCACAACAACCGCTATCCTCGCCTTCAAAAAGGCAATGGAAAAGCCCGGGAAACAGCTGGTCAACCTCGTGGCAGGAGGGAAGGGCGAGGTTTTCGAGGTGAGTGTCAGGAAGGATTCCAAGTTTGCGAATAAAAACATTATGGATGTCGTAAAGGGGTTTACGGTTGCGTGTATTTATCGTGATGACAAAATCCTAATGCCGGAACTGAAAACCAAGATCAAGGAAGGCGATATACTCACGATATGTTCGCCTCTTGAAGGGGTCAAAAAAATAGAGAAGATGGTTTAATCACATGTTCAGGAAAATCAGTCAGATGAAATTAAAACATCAAACAATTTTTGCGGTTGTCATAGCATTTGCGGTAATATCTTTCTGGAGGGGGGTCTGGGGTCTGATGGACGAGTATTTGTTTCCTGATAATTATCAGCTGAGTTTATGGGCTTCTTTGATTTTAGGCCTCGCCATCCTTGTGGCAACCCATTACGTCACAAAAGAATTGATGTGATTTTCGCTCGGTTTAGGTCTTGCCTCTCTTCAAAAACCTCTTCAGAACGTCCTTCAGGTCCGGCCTTCCCTTTTCCTTCAAATGGTACGTGATGTAAACAGAGGGTTTGTTTATCTTGATCAGCTCGGCGAGGTCCATGGGCGTTGCGATTATCACGATGTCGCAGGGGGTTCTGTTTATCGTTTTCTCGAGCTCTTCAATCTGCCTTTTCCCGTAACCCAGGGCGGGCAGAACCTCCTTTATTTGTCTGTATTTTTCATACGCCCTCTTGATCGAGCCTACCGCGTACTTCTCCGGCTTAACGATTAATTTCGCTCCGAATTTTTTGGCTGCGACCCACCCCGCCCCGTAAGACATTCCCCCGTGCGTAAGCGTGGGTCCGTCTTCCACAACGAGGACTTTCTTGTTCTTTATCTCCCCCGGTTCCTCGCTCGAAACCTCTGAATTCGCGTGTATTATTTTCGCGTGAGAATTCGTTTTATTAACGGCCTCCAGCACCTTTTTTATATCCTCTTTTTTTGCTGTGTTCTCCTTGTTTATCACCACCACATCCGCCATCCGCAGGTTCGTCTCGCCTGGATAGTATTTCGTTTCGTGCTCTGGTCTGTGGGGATCAACAACGACTATGTGCAAATCCGGCTTGTAGAAGGGTGTATCATTGTTCCCTCCATCCCATAGGATTATGTCTGCTTCCTTTTCCGCTTCTTTCAATATCCTCCCGTAATCCACCCCCGCGAAGACAACGAATCCGTTTTTGATGTGCTGCTCGTATTCTTCCCTCTCCTCGATCGTGCATTCGTGCCTGTACAAATCCCCGTAATCAGCGAATCGTTGGGCAATTTGCTTTCTCAGATCGCCGTAGGGCATTGGGTGACGGATGACAACAACCCTGTAGCCCATTTCCCTTAGAATAATGGATATCTTTCTAGAGGTCTGGGATTTCCCGCAACCGGTTCGGACAGCGCATACCGAAATGACCGGTTTCTTGGATTTGATTGTGGTCGTTCCGCTTCCCATGAGCACGAAGTCCGGACCGAGTGAATTGACCAGGCTCGCCTTATGCATAATGTTTTCGTAGGAAAGGTCCGAATAGGCGAGGACGACGATGTCAACGCCGTGTTTTCTTATAAGATTTGGTAAATCCTCTTCTTGGTGTATGGGGATTCCTTTGGGGTAAAGTCTCCCTGAAAGCTCTTTCGGATACACCCTTCCGGAGATGTTCGGGATCTGTTCGGATGTGAAGCAGACCACCTCGTAATCTTTGTTGTCCCTGAAGAAAACGTTGAAGTTGTGGAAGTCTCTTCCCGCTGCACCCATTATGATAACCTTTCGCTTCATAGTTGTTCCTGACCGAAATCGTACAAAACCTTCATCGCCCTTGCAGCGCTCTGCGGGTAGGAAAAGGTCGGGATTCCAACATCCTCCATTGTCTTCTTGAGAACCTCTGTGTAGTCGCCTCCCGCGGATATCACAAAAATCGGCTTTTCGCTTGTTTTGAACGCATTTATGATCGTGTCCACTATTTCCCCTCCCAGCCTCGGGACCTGGAGTAAAACTATCAACCCCACCATATCAACATTCTTATCCTTAACTGCGGCGTTTAGTGTGTGCTGGTATCTCTCGACGTCCGCGTCTCCTGTCAGGTCTATCGGGTTCTTGAGTATCACGTACGGCGGCATTTTCTTTCGAAGCGAATCCACGGTTTCCTTGGTCATCCTAGCGAGTTTTAATTCATTGTTTATCACGTGGTCTGCGAGCAGAACTCCAAACCCTCCTCCATCGGTTATTATTTGAACGCGATTCCCTTTGGGGCTTGGCTGTGAAGAGAGCGTACGGGCAAAATCGAACAGTTCTTCCATATCGTTCGCCTGTATAACGCCGGCCTGTCTGAAGGCAGCGGAGTACACTTCGGAAGATCCAGCGAGCGAGCCCGTGTGGGAGGAAACCGCCTTAGTTCCGGCTGCCGTAACTCCTCCTTTCAGAATTATTATCGGCTTCTTCCCTGCTATCTTCTTTGTGATTTCAAAAAACTTCCTTCCCTCCCTCACCCCCTCAAAGTACGCGCATATAACCTTTGTTTTCCTGTCGTTTACCAAATATTCCATTAGATCCGCTTCGTCAACATCGACGGCGTTCCCGTAGGATACGAACTTCGATATCCTGTGTCCCTTCCTTGACATCCAGTCAATCACGACCGAACCGACAGCGCCCGATTGTGTGATGAATGCGATGCTGCCTGTTTTGGGTCTTCCTAGTTTGTATCTCGGGAGGAAAACTGTATCCATCCCGCTCTCGGGGTCAAAAACACCCAGACAGTTTGGTCCGACAACCCTCATCCCGTATTTCTTGGATATTTTCTCGAGTTTGTCCTCGAGTTTCACGTTTCCTATCTCCTTGAATCCTCCGCTTATGATAATCGCGCATTTCACGCCCTTTCTTCCGCATTCTTCGAGCGCCTTCGGAACGAAGTCCGCCGGTATGGATATCACAGCGAGATCCACCTTGTCTTTTATCTGCGTTACGCTCGCATAACATTTCCTCCCTAGAAGTTTTTCCGTCTTCGGGTTCACCGGGTAAACCCTTCCCCTGAAGTCGCCTTCCGCCAAATTCCTGTAAATCACGTGTCCTATCTTCTTCTGGTCCCTGGAAGCGCCTATAACAGCGACGCATTTCGGGTTGAAGAAATAATCGAGTTCGTTCATAAAGATATTATTGAAACATTCAATATATTATTATGGTTCGTAGGATAATATCCGAGAGGGGGGAGGAACTTCCGGT
>JAGMCY010000084.1 GCA_023128965.1 Candidatus Aenigmatarchaeota archaeon
TCGCTCGAATAATCCATTGTGGTTATCTCGAAGTATTCTTTCTCCCACAATCCCTTGTACCCCCATGATACGTTGTATCTGAAATCCCCTATGGTTGAGTAGGTGTTAGGCGAGATGGCCTGATAGGAGGCGACGCTGTAGTTGTTGACGCCAAACGCGTCCTTGTCTATGTACCAGCTTATTATGTTCGTGTCCAAATCGATGCTGGGCGGGGCAGACTGCACCCCGCTAAGGGCAGGGTTTGCCGGGAACCACCCGGTCGGGACGATTTCCTTCAGAACCACATCATCCTTGGGTTTCCCGCAACCCTTGTTGTGTATAACAAGCGAGGATTCGAAGACCCTGTTTTTGTCCACACTCCTCGGGGTTTCCCTTATAACCTCGAATATCGCGATATCATCATCGTTTTCTATGCTGAAGTTTGACGTTTTCGATTTATCTATGCTCGACGGGTATGTGTAGTTCAGCGTGACGTTCAGGGTGAAGTTCCCATTTGTGTTATCCGTCGTTAAGTTGAAATTAAACGTTTGGTTGCCAGCAGAGGAGATGTTCACAAGCCTGTATGCGGGCGAAACGGTCCAGCCCGATGGTTTTTCAAAGGTCATGTTGTACTCGATTTCGTCCGTGAAAGGATGGTAAATAGTGACGTTCAGTTCCTCCGCTGTCGAATTGCAGAAATAATAGCTTGTCCTTGAGTATACGCTCACGTTCCTGAATACTAAGCCTTCTACCCTTTCCTTCACCCCGTTCGAGTAAGCAACATTCGCCGTTATGGAGTAAACATCCTCGCCCCAGCCTGTGGTGTTTATGCCGGTGAAATTCTCAAGGACGCTCGAACTTGCCGGTATGTTAACGTCATGATGCGTGGAGGAATTGACGACGTACCCAGAAGAATTCGTTACGTTCAGGGTTATGTTCGCCGTATACGCCTCGCTCTCCGAATTCGAGACGTTCAGGGTAACGTTGAAGAACCCGTCCCCGACTTCCATACCGTTGGTTTCCACCCCGTTTATCCTCTTTATTATGTCTATTACCTGCATCCCCGGCTTGTAATAACCTTCGAGACTCGCGTTTACGAAGGTCATGTTGTCAGTCCCGATGTTCTTTACTTTGAAACTGCAATAACCCGTTTCGTTCGATCTCATCTGATGGTTTAATACCGGGACGAAAATCTTCTGGGAGGAGTTGACGTAATGGGAATGAAGAATATCGACCCAGTCAGTCGAATTGTAAACGTAGACCCTGGCGAAGGTCTCGCTCCCTGTCCAGTTTATAGTCAGATTCTCGGTCCTGTATTCACCCGCGGGACACGGGAAACCAAAAACCATCTCCTCGTTATCCGTTAGGTTCTTCTCCTGACCTTGATAATCCTTTCCCTCCAAGAATTTGTAAACTGTTATGCTCTTATCCAAGGTGTCGTTAAGCCCCTCGCTGGAATTGGCGAAAACAGAGAAGGAAGTTGTTGAATTATACGAGGTGATGTTTATGGTCCAGTTGGTTGTCTTTGAAGAATCCGCTGGTATGGTCCCCAGATTTCGGGTTATGCTTGGAGAAACCCCCCAGTCAGAGGGGACGTCTATCGTGGCGTTCACGCCGGTTAAAGCTCCCTGTATGGCGTTTATTGTCGCTCTGATAAAGATCGTTTTGTTCTCGAATATCTCATACGCAGAGTCTATGCTGCTCACCACCAGCGAAGGTTCGCAACCCTCTGTCTGAACCGTGACGTTGTATTCCCCTGAAGGCGGATCTTTGTAACACGTATCAGCCGAATCTATATACCCCCTCCATTTCTGTTTTTCCTGGTAATAACCGCAGTCGGGAAGGAAATTGTATACAACATGACCACTCGAGTTCGTTACGTTGTGATCGGGGTCCCCGGCAGGGAAGTAGTCTCCCGTTAATCCGTACTTCGTGACGTTGAACTTGATTGCTGGCGAGGAATACGATGGACTGTACGCAGGTTCGCCTTTATCGGTGTCATTCACGAACAATACGAACTCCGCATACGTTGAATTCGAGACGTTCGTTGAATTGTAAAAGGCAGTGCTCTCGTTCCCGCTGACATAGAAAATCTGTATATCATCCCTCTCCAGAAGGAACGAGTCACTATCAGCATACTCCCCGTCTGCGATTTCAGTTGTATCTTCATTCCCGTTCTGGTCAGTTGCCGTGAACCTGAAGAACCATGTCCCTATGTCAGCGCACGTGAAGTTGGCCTCCCATTCCGCTGTGAAATTCGAACAGAATGTGCAGTTAATCTCGTTACCCCTCT
>JAGMCY010000085.1 GCA_023128965.1 Candidatus Aenigmatarchaeota archaeon
GGTTAAAAAAACCAGCACCGCAAGGTATTCTCGAATCTTTACCTAAAAAGAATCTTTTCATCTCCTTCAAATATCCCAAAGAGTTGTCTATTATGCCTTTTTTCTTTAGTTCGAATATCTCGCTGAATAGTTTGTTTACCTTGTTTTTTTCAAACGTGTGCTTGCTCAAATCATTAACAGAATCGATGTCATGCAAAGCTACAAAACCAACGCTCTTTATCCCGAGTTTTTCCGCAAGCCTCACTATATCCCCCACCTCTTCTGCATTGATATCCGAGACTGCTGTTACAATATCGATCAAGGTATTTTTATTCCTGCATGCAGCATTAAGATTTTTTATGCCCCTGATGGTTTTTCTGTAACTTCCCCTCACGCCTCTTATCTTATCGTGCGTTTCCTCTTTCGCCCCGTCCAAGGATATCGTTATTGAATCCGGTTCGATTTCTGCTATTTTCTCTGCTACCCCTTTTGTCACCATCGTGCAGTTCGTGGAAAAATTCACCGTTAGACCTTTATTTTTGGCGTATCTCACCATATCGAAAATATCTTCTCTGAGTAGTATTTCACCCCCGGTGAAGGATATGGCATTTGTCCCCATGCTCTTCATATCATCAATCAGCTTGCAGACCTCTTCCAGTCCCATCTCTTTTCCTGTTTTATATTTCCACAAATTACACATCCTGCAACGCAGATTACATCTGTAGGTTGGGGTGAAAATTATATCCAGCGGTCCTCTGAAGGGCCTAAGAGTCAGAATGGATAAAGGTAGGAGGGAAAAATTCAACAACTCATTTAAAATCCATCTTAAATTTCTTTCCCTGAACTTTATCCAGGCGTAATTCAAATATTTTCTTCTCATATCAGATTCTCAGGTTTTGACAAGCAAATTTGACTACATTTGAGCTAAATTGATATTAAATTTAAAATTTTATAATATATATGCTCGAATCTGTTTTCTCCTTTGTCCCCTAACTCAGTTTCCTGTCCATGTTCGACCTGACCGTTTACAGAAAGTTCAACGTGACCCTTCCGGAAGCCTATAAGAATTTTAGGCCAAAACTTATCCAGACTTATTGGGCAGATTTCACTTTATATAATATTTCGAGTAAGTGATGCTAAGTCTTTCGCCTGTACAACAGAATCCCGTCAGTGGAATTGACAAGGGTGTAGTTATCCTTTAGGTTCAAAATAGGATCCACACTCTTCCAAAAAATTGGAGAGTTTTCGCCCGCAATAAATGAATCGTGAAGGGCATAGTCCACGGTCATTTCATGAGAAGTGAAACGCGATGGAAATAGAGACCAGAAGGATGGTGGAAATAGAAACTATCTTTGATTGATTCGATTTGATAAATTTTATTGTCTGTTTGACTTTTTTCTTCCAGATTGTTTTTCTCAGCATATTTTTAGACTTACTCTGAGATTTTATTAAACCATGTATTCAGTTCAATTTTTTAAAACAGGAGTCAATTAAAATTTATGGAAACTGAAAAAGCTGAAAATAAAAGAAAGGTAATTTTAGCTGTGATAATCGCGATTGCATTGTTAATATACGGCACGAAGTTCTTTTTGGAGAGTTCCTCCGGTGTTTATCCTCCTGACTGTATGATAGAATACGGCCACGGAGAATGCGTAGGTGGTTATCTGAGAATCCCATTTTATAACCCGAACCAGCAGGATATAACCCGCGTGAGAATAACCGTTCCTTCTGGGGTTCGAACGAACATCACGCTACCAGCGGATTTTACCGTGAACGAGCCTTTACATCCAGGGGATACAGGGGTTTTGACGTTGTTTCCATGTGAAGAGGACGTTAATACAGGAGGGTTTTCGATGGAATGGTGTTGCAGCGAAGGTTGTTACAAAACTGGTATGGGTTGGCCAAGCAACCAAATAAAAATTATTAAATAGCGTGATATCATGAAAATGCTATACATTCTTTTGGCATTGGTTTTCATTGCAGGAGTGATTCTTATTTTCCCCGTCCAGATCCCCAAGGAGGAATCCGTGCCCGAACATCAACAACCGTTTAAGAACCTCAGCGACTCTTACCCAGAACACCCAAAAACGATTAAAGACTGCGAAAACACGAGCAAAAGGGATTTTTGCATTGATGATGTGGCGGAGATAACCAATAACATAAGTCTGTGTTATGAAATAAATGATCCTGACGTAAGGGTTTTCTGCACAGCAAGAATTTCACTAAACGAGGCTATGTGTGAAGAAGTTATGGATGAGGGCTTAAGAAAAGCGTGTCTGGAGAGTATTGGTCTTAAAAGATCATGGTCATCTCCGGGTTATGAAGAATCCCCCAGTCCAGATTGCATGATCGAATACGGGGCTGGTGAATGCGTAGGTGGTCATCTGAGAATCCCATTTTATAACCCGAACCAGCAGGATATAACCCGCGTGAGAATAACCGTTCCTTCTGGGGTTCAAACGAACATCACGCTACCAGCGGATTTTACCGTGAACGAGCCTTTACATCCAGGGGATACAGGGGTTTTGACGTTGTTCCCATGCGAGGAGGATGTTAATACAGGAGGGTTTTCGATGGAATGGTGTTGTAGCGAAAAGTGTTATACGAGCAAAATGAACCAAACATCTGAAGAAATTGAAGGGTAAACAAATTTAATTTTAAACCACTAAAAGGAAATTGATATCTATGGTGTTTGATTTTCAATCCTTCTTGTCAAGCAACTTGTTCTACATATTGCTCGTTAACTTTGTTTTAATTTGCATACTTCTTATCCTGAATATAAGGGATATCGCCTCCCTGTTTAAAAAAATAAAAATACATGTCTGGATAGCATTCATCTTAATTTTTGTTTTCGGTTCTTATCTACGATTTGCTTCCCCGGGGTGCGGCGCCCATGACGGATTATGCTGGGATTATGTGAAAACATCCGTGAATATGCTGGAAGGTCAGCCTGTGGAAGATTTCTGGCATCCTAAAGGGTATTCTCTGCTCATGACAATAGGTTTCTTTTTCTTTGATTCAGCCTACAACACAATTCTTTACTTGAATTTGGTGTTTAGTTCGCTAACTATATTTATAGTTTTTCTTCTCGCGTACATTCTGTTCAAGAGGGAGGATGTAGCTTTGTTCTCCTCTTTGATATACTCTCTTTTTCCCATGCCTATTCTCTATGCAAAGTCCAATGTAAGCGAATTGACATCTGTCTTTTTCATTACGTTAACCGTTCTCGTGTATCTCATTTCACTCAGGCTTGAGAAGAGGAGTTTGTATCTTCTGTCCTTCCTGCTCCTGGTATTTTCGCTGCATATGAGAACAGACAATTCCATATTCGTGCCTTTGTTCATCATAGGTTTTATTTTAAACAGAAATAAATTCCAGATAAAAAAACTCATGATTCCTCTCGTCATATTCTTGGTTTTCATGATACCTGTCAGTTACTATTACATCATAGGCGATGACACTTATGGTCCGTCAAGGGATCCGCATTATGAGGAACGCCCCACTACATTCTCATTGGGTTATTTGATACCAAACATTCAACATCATCTTTCTGCGAATCTGGCAGAACCGGGTGTTTATCCCACCATTCTCTACGTTTTTCTTTTGTTTTCACTGCTTTTTGTGTTGAAAGAGCGAAACATCATTTTTCCGGTTTCGTGGATAATATTATTTTTCTTATTCTATGGTCTCTACTGGGCAACACTCTACACCAGCCCGCAGCTATATCAGTTAACGCTCCAGCCTGCGTTAGCGATTTTGATGGGTTACGGTATTTTCAAGGCAAAGAACTTGGGTGAAAGAGTTATAGAGAATATGTCTTCTTTAAAGATACCATATGTGGTTAAATCTGCAGGTGTTTTCGTGATACTCCTTTTAATATTATTCCTGTTCCATTCAAGCACGAATGTTTTCGCCCTCGAAAAACAAGACTGCCTTATTGAACATATAATCTATTTTGGGGGTTACGTTGGAGATGATGATTGTTTGCTGATTGAGAACTCACATTCAAATTATTGCATGTGTTCCCCAATAATGGTTATGAAAATATTGCTTCCTGATAAATACATAAACATGTCCTTGCCGGGATGTGAAAATAGGGATGGAGTATATTATTTATACATAAACCATAAAATGTGCGATACCACGTTTTTCGGATACGAAAGGCTAATTTTCGGGCAACTTGAAAAGGAACATACACTGGAAATTGTGGAGGAGAGGGGTTGCGTTTCCCTATATAAAATTGGGGGTTAAAATAAAAATAATAAAAAGTGTAAGATTATATGCAGGATATTTTTTCGTATATATATTTTGAGAAAGCTATATACATACTGCTCATCCAATTCTTTCTGTTTCTAGCTCTAGTCGTTTTTAATTTTAGGGACATCGCCAATGAATTTTCTAGGGTCAAGAAAAGGACTTTCATGCTCGCTGTTATTATAAGCGTATTTGGATCTGCCTTACTAATCATGTCAAATTATCAAATGGGCGGAGGTGACTGGTTTGATTTAATCGTGGCGAAAGAGTTTTCAAAAGGTATTACCGAATATTATACAAGTGAATTTTACTATGGACCATTTTTTCCGCTGTTAACTTCTATTACATTTTACGTTTTCGGGGCTAATCCCGTATACGTGACTTTTCTAAACCTTTTAATGCTGGCCCTACTGCCATTGATCATATTTCTTGTTTTTTATTCCATGTTCAGAGATGAGAATTTCGCCCTGCTGACATCTATTATATTCTTAATTGTTATAGTTCATCAAACTGCATACTGGAATGAATTTTTCTATGTAACCTCTTTTTTCATGGGATTAGCTCTGCTTTTCTCTTTTCTCTCCTTTAAGATCAACAAAAAGGGCATGTATTTGTTGGCTTTGATTACCCTTCTGTTGTTTGGGCAGATAAAATTAGAGTACATGATCGTAATCCCTGCATTTCTGTTAAGTTTGCTCATTTTCAGAAGAAATGATTTTACTTCTCTCAATAAATTTGCCAGTTTTATGAAAGATAAATTTTTGATACCCGCTATAATTTTTCTTGTTTTAATCGGAACGTATATAGCAAAATATTATCATGTTTGGGGGGCATGGCATTTGCACGATGCTTTTCAGTTAAGCCATCTTCCGGTCTCTTCAAACGGATTTTTGTATTTCTGGGCGACCTCTCTAAATATTTATCTTACATTTCTCTTTATAATAGGTGTAGTCTATGCCTTCATTTTCAAAAAATACAGAAAGGAAATGATATTTCTTCTCTCATTTTTCATATTCCATAACATACCTTATCTTCTGCATTACAACGGCTATCAGGGAGCGTACGGAATTCTGACATACATGCCCTATATACTCGTATCAGGATTCGGGGTATACTCTGCTTCCAAAATTTTAAATGAAAAACTAAAACTGGCGGGTTATATCATTCCTGCTATCTTAATGGTGTTGTTTTTGTCATATTACGCACTACTATTAAATACCAAGGAATCTTTCGGTTTTGGAAGTGTACATAACACTTTTTCTGAATTTGCCCTTAATGATTGTGAACTTGAAATTGCTGGTGTTATAGACGGCTGCGATAACACTCTCATAATTGTCCAGGGTTCAGAATATGAAGGTAATAGATTGTTATTTTTGACTTTATGTAAAATGAAACCTTTGAGCCATTTAATAACGGATTCAGATGTTTATAGAAACTACACCAAAATGATAACAGACAAGCACCCGGACATTTTTAGTGCACCAAAATACTCTTATGATGAAGATTATTTCAGAGAACTTGAAAATCTAGGAGAAGAACTTTATGAT
>JAGMCY010000086.1 GCA_023128965.1 Candidatus Aenigmatarchaeota archaeon
AAAAATTATCATTATATACCAAAACAAAACCGGGATTCTCTAGTTGCTGGCTGAAGCCCGTTTTAGTGAAAGATACACCTAGCGTGTCAGCGACTTCCTTCACCAATGGCTCCATCTCCTCGCAGTTAGCGCAGCCGGACGGTGAAATGAAAATGAGCTGGTCATTCGTCGTTCCGGGCTCAGCGACCGAATAACCTGTTATTGCAGGGCTGGCAAATAACCCTGCCCCGAAAAAGATTGCGGCGACCACAATAGAGTAAACCATTATTTTTTTCGTGCTCACCTCACCGGGTTTCACAACCCTCGCTTCAGAGACTTTCTCCTTTTTCGGTCTTTCCCTTTCTTCTGCTTTTTCCTTAACTTCAAAACCAGCTTCCCTTTTTCTTCGTTTGGACATAGATTACTTATTAACCTTATATATTTAAATATCTTTCTATACTTCACTATATGGTAATAACATTAGTACACTATACTTGATTAAAAATACCCAGCTGCTTCTTCCGTTGTCAGGTATCTGAACGCTATCACATCGCCGTCAACCGGGTGGTAATAAGCGCAACCGACATTAGGCATCTCATCGTTCACGAAGTAGAGCCAGTAATGGTTTTCATCCTGCTTAACGTTGTTTATCCCCGTAATGTAAGCACCCATCTCATTTGCCTCGTAATCGACAGTCGCCACCCTCTTGAGGGAATCGAACGCTGATTCTCTCGGGCCGATTTCCACATCAAATGTCTCTTCGTTTTCACCGTAATCTATGTTAACCTGAACCTCTCGGCTTCCTCCATCTGAAACGATAAAACCAGTTATCTGAGCGAGACCGAAGCTTCCCAGAGCGACCAGCGCGACCACCAAAACGCCTGCTAGCAAGTACCTTAAGTTCATACAGGATGTCCTCCTTATTTAATTCAGAGAGCTTATCTTTAAATCCGTATATCACAAGCGAAAAACCAAAACTGCTGCCTATGTGGATCAGGGTAAAAGGCAGGGCAGCGAGGAACGCGAATTCCAGCGAGAAAAAACCGAACAGGAAGATCCATGTGAAGTTGACCGCGATTTCATAGAAAACCGTTCCGATGATAACGGCTGTGAAGAACGAGTATTTGGATTTCGAAATCCCCCCAAGGGCGGAACCTGTCAAGGCAGCGAGGCCCGTCCCCGCGACCTGGAAAATCGTCCAGGGCCCCTGCAGGCCCCACACGAAGAAGTTCGAAAGGTAGAACGCCCCCATCCCGGAAGGGAGGGCGTATCTGTAGCCGAGAAAAAACCCTATAGCTATCGCGAGCGGGACGATGGGCTCCACGCTCGGAAGCCATTGAAAAGCGAACCTCCCGAAAATCCCTATCCCCGTGAGGAGCGAGAGTTTGAGCGCGATCGCAAGCAGATTCTTCTGCCTGAGCTTTTGAAAGGTTAGGGTCAGCGTGCTCTGC
Organism: Candidatus Aenigmatarchaeota archaeon; assembly: GCA_023128965.1. GTDB lineage: Archaea > Aenigmatarchaeota > Aenigmatarchaeia > QMZP01 > QMZT01 > JAZGEG01. The sequence goes on from JAGMCY010000086.1 coordinate 1,431, forward strand.
TCGTCCTTGGCTTTCTGTTCTGTTTCCTGTTCCATGTTATCAGTCCTCGTGCGTTCTGCTGCCCGTGATTTCCTTCTGATCTGCGTATTTGCCAGAATAACCCTCGCTCTCGCTGTCGAGCCTCAAAAGTATGAGCTGGAAGAACCTCGTCCCGGGCTTTATCTTTACGGGGGAATCATTCGGGTTGAAAACGCTGAGGGTTAATGTGCCTTTGAAACCGGGATCCACCCAGCCCGCGTTGTTCAGCATCACCCCAATCCTCGAGAGCGAGCTCCTCAGTTTCGTTATCCCCCCGACATCATTCGGAAGCTCAACCCTTTCTTTCGTCCTCACCAGGACGTGCGTTTTCGGGGGAAGGACTATCTCGTTTCGCTGGACCTTCTCGTATTCCGGCTCCTTCCCGAAATCTATCTCCTCCCCCTTGGAAATCAGTATCTCGTCCGAGATCCTCAGGTCGATCGAGGCGGGCTGGATCTGTTCGGGATCCAGGGGCTCGACGACAAGACTCCCCGAATCCAGCAATTCCCTTATGGTCTTGCTTGATAATACCATGAAATCCCTCAATATTCAAGACCCTTCTCCGCCTTCTTCCCCTTTTTGAAAGGATGCTTCACGTCCCTCATTTCCGTTACCAGGTCTGCCTTTTCCATGAGTTTCTTCGTCGCGCCCCTCCCTGTTAGGACAAGGTTCGTCTTGTCAGGAAGCTTATTCAAGAGTTCCAGGACTTCCCTTTCCTCGATCATCCCGGCAGAGAGCGCGACATTGACCTCGTCGAGAATGAGCAGATCAGGCCTGTACGATCTCGTCAGCAGGCGTTTCGCGTAGAACAGGGCTTCCTTCGCCTGTTCGATGTCCTCTTTCGAGGGGTTTTTCAGATCCACGAAATCCTCTGACCCGAACTGGACTATTTCGAAACCGGGGAGGTTTTTCTTGAGCAGCAGTTCCCCTGTCTTCCTCCCTTTAAGGAACTGCACGATCACCACGCTCTTTCCATACCCCAGGAATCTGACAGCCATTCCGAAAGCGGCGGAAGTCTTGCCTTTCCCCTTTCCCGTGAACACGCATGCTATACCCATATCAACCGCACCTCGAATACCCGCAATTCAGGCAGGTGTAGCATCCCTCTGCGAAGTAAAGCTTGGATTTGCATGAAGGACAGGTCTCCTCGGACTCTCTCAGTTCCTTCTTCTCCTTGTCGTTCTTGACGTACTTTATCTTCTTCCTCTTCTCCTCCCCTATGTGTATCACCTGGACGACCTTGCTCATGTCGCGGTAGATCGTTATCCCCTTGCATTTCAGCTTGTAAGCGAGTTCGTACACCCTCTCGATGTCCTTTATCCCTGCCTCGCTTCGTAAGTTTATGGTCTTGCTCACAGCATTGTCCGTGTGTTTCTGGAAGGCAGCCTGCATCCTTATGTGCCATTCGTAGTCCACGTCATGCGCTGTTTTGAAGAGATCTATCGCTTCTTTCGGAACGCCTTCGATCCCCTCAAGCGAACCGGTTCTCGAGATTTCGTGCATGAGGTCTTCGGAATAGAATCCCTTCTCTTTAGCGTATTTCTCGAAGAGGTTGTTAACCTCGACAAGCTCGTCTTCCCCGCTCAGGACGTTCTTCCTCACGAAGGCGACGGCGAACAAAGGCTCGATCCCGCTCGAACAGTTCGAGATGATGCTTATCGTTCCCGTGGGGGCGATAGTTGTCACGGTCGCGTTTCTCATGTGTTTATACCTTTTCTTGTCCCAGACGCTTCCCTTGAAGTTCGGGAAGCTCCCCTTGTCTTTTCCGAGCTCTACCGATTTCTCCCTCGCTACTTCCGTCACGAACTTCATAACCTTCTCCCCGAGTTTCAGGGCTTCCTCCGAGTCGTATCTGATCCCGAGTTTGATGAACATGTCAGCGAAGCCCATCACACCCAGGCCTATCTTCCTGTTCGCGTGGGTCATGAACTCTATCTGCTTGATGGGATACGAATTCGCGTCTATCACATTGTCAAGGAAATGGGTTGAGGATTTAACGACCATCTTCAGCCTTTCCCAGTCTATCTCCTTTCGCCCGTCCTTGACCATTTTGGAAAGGTTTACCGATCCCAGATTGCAGGATTCGTACGAAAGCAACGGCTGCTCTCCGCAAGGATTAGTCGCCTCTATGTCCCCTATGTGAGGGGTCTGGTTATGCTTGTTGACCTCGTCTATGAATATCATGCCCGGATCCCCTGTCTTCCATGCTTGATAGGTGATCATCTCCCAGACCTGGCGTGCGAACAGCTTTTTGAACACCTTCCCCGTTCTCGGGCTTACCAGCTCGTATTCACCGTTATTTTCGAGGGCTTTCATGAATTTGTCAGTGGCGGCGACCGAGATGTTGAAGTTCGTGAGTATCCGGTTCTCGCTGTCCTTAGAGGTCACGAAGTCGAGAATGTCCGGGTGGTCTATCCTCATGATCCCCATATTAGCGCCCCTACGTTTCCCGCCCTGTTTTATCACATCCGTTGCGACGTCAAAGACCCTCATGAAGGAGAGCGGGCCTGAGGCGATCCCCTTCGTTGATTTCACCATGTCCCCGTTCGGCCTGAGCCCGGAGAAAGAAAATCCAGTCCCTCCACCGGACTGGTGTATCAAGGCTGTGTGCTTCAGCGTGTCGAATATGCTGTCAAGGGCATCCCCAACGGGGAGGACGAAGCAAGCGGAAAGCTGACCCAGGTAGGCGCCCGCGTTCATCAGTGTCGGGGAATTGGGCATGAATTCGAACTTCGTCATCACATCGTAAAACTCGTTTTCCCTTGCCTTTATCTCGTCCCATTTGTTCTTCAGTATCTCGAGCATCTCATTGAACGTGACTTTCATCTGTTTCCTGAGGTTGAGCCTCTGATACGCTTTGTGGAGCATCCGGACGTTGTTTATGTTCAACATCATGTCCTTCGCTTTTTTCGGAAGGCCTTCGAGTTCCGGGAGCTGCTTAATTGTCTGCTTCTTGTCTTTATCGAAAACCTTTTCATGATAAAGAATGTCAACGAGGGCGAGATGGCGGGCAACCCTCCTGAAAAGCTCGCCCGTGGATTCCGTCACATTCCCCTCCTCATCCTTAAGCAAATACCTCGCTTTCAGAACCTTTATCGTGTTAACGGGGAGCTTGAGTTCGTCCCTCACGCCCAGTATCTCCTTCGCCTCCCTGACCCTTTCCCTTTCCTTCCTGTAGATGATATACGCCTTCGCTGTCTTCGCATGCCCATTCTCTATTAAAACTTTCTCTACCATGTCCTGCACGTCCTCCACAGAGGGGACTTCTTTAGGGAACTTTTCTTCCAGTTTCTGAACGACCTGCACAGTCAACACCTTCGCTAATTCATAATTCTCCCCTCCGACCGCCTTTGCGGCCCTGAAGATCGCATTCGTTATATTCTCCTTTTCAAAATCCACGATCCTTCCGTCCCTTTTCCTCACGCTCTTTATCATCCAATCACCTCTTTTTTCCACCCAGTTTTTTCAGCTCGTTCTCAAAGCTTTCCAGGTCAGCGAATTCCCGGTAAACGGAAGCGAACCTTATGTAAGCGACCTTGTCCGTCCGCTTGAGTTTTTTCATGACGAGCCCTCCTATCCTCTTGCTCGGTATCTCCACCTGATCTTCATTCCTCAGTTCGGTTTCTATTTCGTCGACGATCTTCTCGATCGTCTCGTTCGTTATCGGGCGCTTCTCGCAGGCCTTGAGAATTCCTCCCTTAAGCTTGTTCCTGTCGAACCTCTCCCTTCTCCCCTCTTTCTTCACGACAATCAGGTCAGCGGATTCGATCCTTTCATACGTGGTGAACCTCTTCTCGCATTTCAGACACTCCCTCCTCCTCCTGACGGATTTCTCATCCGATTCTCTTTTATCAATAACCTTCAATTCCTCACTCGCGCAGTACGGACATATCATTTTCACCACTTTTCCACGATTTTCACTACCGGTTAAAAACACAATATATTGTGTTTTAATAATTTAAATAACCAATATATTGTAGGTGAAGGTTATATATAAACTTTTCTATTCTGAAAAATATATTTTAAAACTGCGATGGGAATTTTGTTTTTTATGGAAGTTCAAATATATCAATTTAAAACTACTTCTCTAATTTATCAAGGTAATTTCAAGAGGTGAAAGGATGGTAGATGGAGAAAAGACTGAAGATGAAAAAATAAAGAAACAAGTACTCGCACAAATCGGTAACTATGTGGTGACGAGACATTATGATGACAAGGGCTGGGAGATGTTCGACGTATTCTTTGAACAGAACCTGACCTCTGTTTCACTGACGCCAGAGGCCTTTGCAATAGTCAAAGAGCTGTTCGAAAAACTCATAAATAAAAAAGAAAGGCCGAAGTAGATAGATTGAGGTTTTGATGGAGGTTTAAACATTCATAACACCGTTATATTTATAAACCCTTCCTCCAATTTATACAATTCGCGTTTAATTTCGAAAGTGAATGCTTATGAAACCGTCGTGCGAACACATGATCAATGAACTGCTCCCGGGCTTCCGGGCGCTCGTGGCGAAGAAACTGATGGAGGATCACGGGCTTTCGCAAACACAGGTTGCTGTGATGCTCTACACCACGCAACCCGCTATCTCCCAGTACAAAAGGGAGCTCCGCGGAAGAAAAACAGAGGTTTTCCTCAAGAATCCGAACCTTCTTGGATTGCTTGAAAAGATAACGAAAGGCATCGCAAAAGGCGAGGTGAAGCCTGAAGATACGGGTTCCGAGTTCTGCAAAGTTTGTAAATTCATGAGGGAGAACAACCTTGTTTCTTCCGCTAGTCCGTAGCCCAAATTTTTAAAACAGCAAAGACATAAGAATATTATGGGCCTGGATTATTGGGAAAGGATACTCGCCGCGACTTCTACGGAGGATCCGAAAGAAATCCTTAAAAGGGACAGGAAGATATTCAAAAAGCTCACGAAGGATAACGCGAAGTTGAAGGAAGAGGTCCGAAAACTCGCGAAAAACAACAAAAGTTTCGTGAGGCTCGTGGAGGTAATGGAGGAGAAGGTAAGGAAGCTAACGGAAGATGTGAAAAGGAATTACGTTTATTCTTACGAGCAGGGAGGCTGGATCGAGAAGGGTTTGCTCAAGAAAGGGAAGATAGAGCTCACTCCTTCCCAGTTAAGCGTGGATTCCATAAACAACCAGCTTGCCGAGATCCTGAGGATGATAGAACGTCACAGGATAAAGGAATGAACGTTTAAAATGTTTAAATAGAAATAAATGCTAATTATAAATAAGCGAGGTGTCTTGATGGTAAAAAGATCAATGAAACATATACATGAGGGTTTGAAAGGCGTCCTCGACACGCTCAACGAGGATGTCGTAAAAGCGCTGGACATAAAAGAAGAGAGGAGAATTCTGGAGAAGAAGGTGAGACAGCTAAAAGACCAGGAAATTCAGTTAAAGGAAGTGGTTGAACACCTGAAGAAAACGAGGAACAAGATGCAGGAGGAGCTGAAGAAGAAGGAAGAGGAAGAGGAAAACTTGCAATCGAAAATCAACTCCATGAAGGATGACAAGGCGGAACTGCAATCAGAGAAGTTCACGTTGAACCAGCAGATCAGGAATCTTCAGAAAGAGAAGAGTATGATGCAGAAATCCCTTGAGACAACGAACGACATGCTCATAACCCTTAAACACCAGATCTCGGAGTTCGATCAAGAAATCAGGGGATAGGTGCAGAGGGCGAGAACTTCTGGGAAGAGCCCAGTTTATTTTTAAGTAAAAAGACAAATTTCTATTAATGAGATTCCTAGTTCTGGGCATCACGGGGAAAAGGGGCTCCGGGAAAGATACGGCAGCTCTCCATTTAAGGGATAAATACGGCTTCCATGTCCTAACCTACACAGACCACGTCCTCGCCCCGATTCTGGAAAAAGAAAGGAAAGCAGTTACGAGGAACAACCTGATGAACCTCGCCCTTGAGATGAGGAAATCGAAAGGAAAACATATCCTAACAGAATTAATATGCGAAAAGATCGAGAGCAATGGATTCTGGGCTGTCAGCGGAGTCCGCTACCCGGAAGAATACGAATATTTCAAAAAGAATTTCGGGGGTAACTTCAAACTGATAAATATGGAATGCGATGCGGAAAAGCGTTACGAAAGGGTGAGAAAGCGTGGGACTAAGGGCGAGAGTGACATAACGTTCAGGGAATTCATGGAAATCGAGAATAAAGAAACCGAGAAGGTAATAAACAAAACGATCAAGCTTGCTGAATTCTCCGTAACGAACAACGGGACGATTGAGGAGCTGCAAGAGAGGTTAGACAAGCTTGCTGAGAAATTGGGAATCAGTAAGTCTCCCTGACAT
>JAGMCY010000087.1 GCA_023128965.1 Candidatus Aenigmatarchaeota archaeon
TTCATCATCTCCTTGGCGAGGTCAGCAAGCCTGTCGAACATCTCCGGGTTGTTCTCCATTAGCTCGCTCACCTTCCTCATCGCCTCCTTGAACTCATCGGTGTTGAGCAGTTCGGACAGCCCCTCGAAATCAATGTCGTCCAGGTCGATATCGATGTTCTCCATTTCGGCTATCCTCTCCAGAACATTTCTCATGAATTCCTCTATGTGCACGTTACCCAGCTGACCGTTTTCTATCGCTGAGTACAGGTTCGTCATGTCAAAGGCCCCGTTTATGTCAAACTCGCTTTTCATGTAATCCTCAAGCCTGTCAATCGCCTCCTTCATGTTGCCCGTTTTAAGATCTTTCAGAAGGGAACCGTAAAGATCCGGGTTCTCCTGGATATTGCTGACCGCGTAATCCCAGACATCCTCGTACAATTCGTCATAGTACGTTCCCCTGAGGAAACCTTCCTGCTCCCCGAGAAGGTATCTTTCGAAATCCGCAAGGGCCTCAGAATCATCCTTGAGGCTTGTCCTGATGGCGTTCATGATATCCGTATAATGCTCTATTCCGCTGTTACCGATGATCATCGTCTCTTCCATAATCTGCAGAGGGGGAAGTCTTGAGATATCAAGGGATTTCGAACCAAACGTGTAGTTGTTTATCGTGATGCTGGAACAGAATCCGCTACAGCCGAAGCGGGGCTCCTCCGAAAAGTATGTGATGGGAAGCCCGTCCTTATCAATGACAGCCTGAACCGAATTTTTTTCCAGGAAATCCAGGAAAGACTGGTGGAGATAAGGCTTCAATACGAATGTATCGGTGGATGCATTCGCGAAGGGGTAGACAACACCGAATTCGGGATCTGCCGCGTTGGCATTCACGCTAAAATTTAGAATAGCTGTTAAGAATATCAGCCACAATATCTTTTTCATCCTTTATCCTCCTATTACTGTAAACTTTAGCTTCATAAAGTTCGAAAAGACTTTCTATGATTTTTTTCTTTTTACCTTTCGGTATCTTTTGGAGAATTTTTTTGCGGGACCGGAATCCTATTTTCTCATCCTTTTCCAGCAGCCCTTCCTTTCTTATGCCTTCCATTATGAACGCATAGACGTCTTCAATCGTTTTAATATCCTCTTTGTCCTTTTTGGCCTTGATTTTCCAGATGAAGCTGGAAAACTTCTGGCCGGGCTTTTTTTTATGGATAATATACAACGATATTCTGAAAATGATATACGCCAGTATCAGAAGGTTTACTAAGAGTACCACGAAAAGCAACGGACTTTCACTCAGCAGGGTCAGCAAAAATTCTATCATTATATAATTTTTAGTTTCTTTCTAATTAAAAATGTAAGGGCAAGCAAAGTTACTGTTGTTACTGTAAGAAACAGTATCATTCCCTCTTCTATCTGCCTGCCAAGCATCTTTATTTTCACTTCCGTATAAACGCTTTTTTCTTCCAGAATATCGCCGAAGCAAGTCACCGTAACCCTTATTCTTGATGGCTCTCCAGGGTTAGGTATATCCAGAACTCGGGACCCTTCGCTGACCTCCATGTCCGGAATGTCAAAGGATTTTACGAGTCTGTTGAACGAAAGATCGTAAACATCGGCGCGGGCCCGGCAGTCGGCATTTACATCGTTGTGTCTCTTGTCCACCACTCTCGCCAGGATTTTTATCTCTTCTTCCCCATGGAAGTCGGTTTTCTGGCTTGTGAGGATAATATCTATGGGTATCCTGACTATACTTACCTGAATGCTGCTCTCCGTCCCCTCATAGAAAGTTTTTGAACATGTGAACTGTATATTTTGCTGACCTATCGGCTGATTACTTATGCCGGTCACGTAGTATTCTCCGGATTCTGTCATGGGGTGAGATTTTCCTTCAACCTCTGCAAAACAGCTCGCGCCGAAAATAATGTTCCATGAAAGTTCGTCTTGATATGAGATTTTCAGCGGGATTTCATCCGTGGGGTAAAAAACCGCTCCCTTGGGGGGCGAAACCACTTCAATCCTTGCCGGCTTGTTTGTGGCTGAAATGACGAGGGAGGTCTCAAGTGTCTCGTATTCGTTCGATTCGCAAGTAACATTCACTGGGTGTGTTCCGGCCCTGTAGGGTATGTTGATACCCCCTTCATAGCCAAAAGTTGTTGAACTCAGAACCGAAATCTTGCCATCAAAAGAAACACTGCAAGCACCATAAATTTTACCTCCCCACTCATCTTCATAATAAGCCACAACCTTGACGAATTTCCCGTAATACCCAGAAGACGGAATTGACATGGACAGGGACGCGCGTTTCTTACTGGTCGTGAAACTTTCTGTGGACCATCTCGTATCGTGTTCGCTGGAAGTACACATGACTTCAACGTCGTATGTTCCATCCTGATCCGGAACATTAAAGGTCCCCGAATAATATGAACTGCCGAAGGGGGCCAACGTTGTGCTTTGAAAATATACGCCGCCTTTTTTAAGGGTTGCTGTACATAAAGCGCCCTGGATCAGGAAGTTGCTCCCGTCCCGATAGTAGGCGTACACCGTCACCGGATCGCCAGGGAAGGGGAAGGACGGATCTATCAAAATGTAGAGGGAAGAGGATTTTTCTGTGATGTCTATGATAAAATATTCGGTCTGAGACTGATAGTATTGTTTATAACAATACAGGCTAAGGGAGTAAGCCCCCGGTGTGCTGTAAGCGTATATGGTGTTCTCGTAGATACATCCGGAACCCTCGTAAAGATAGACCGGGGAGCTGAGCCATCCGCCTTCAACCCTGCAAGTCGCCCCGCAGATGTTGGTTCCGTTGCTTGTGTAATACGCCGTCACCTTAAAATTATCGTCCATCTCAACGGAGGAAGGGGCGGAAACTTGCAGGGCGGTCACGTTTTGCGCTAGCGCAGTATGGGGGATGACAGAAAGGAGAATGGAGAAAAAGGCCAGAATGAACACTTTGAGCGGTAACCTCATAAATTATATTAGTATTCCTTTTTATTTATTCGGATTTTAGGGCAGACAGGAAAATAATGTTCGACAACTCACGTAAATGGGACGTAATAATTTATAAACCTCTTTTTGTAATTTGAACTAATGACCTATCAGGCGTTCACATGGAGAGCGGTTCTGATCGGGGTAGTTCTTTCGATTGTTGTGTGCATGTACTCCGCTTACGCGGGTCTGAAGGTCGGCGGCGTATATTGGCCGATCATAACAGCAACCATAATGAGTTTCGCTTTGCTCAAGATCTTTGGCGGGACAAACAAGAACGAAGTGAATGTGGCGGCGACCGCTGCTTCCACTGGGGGTCTGCTCGCGGCGGGTATAATCTTCACCGTCCCTGCAATATGGCTTCTGGGTTTGCCCATATCTGTTTTTGAAATAACCTTCATAGCGATTGTGGGCGGGTTGCTAGGCGTTCTCTTCACGGTTCCCTTAAGAACCGAGATGATAGAGAGACTGAAGCTCCCCTATCCCGACGGGACCGCGACGGCGAAAGTCCTAGAGGCAGGGGATGAGGGAGGAAAGAAGGCGAAAATGATTTTCGGGATGTTCGGTCTCGCAGGTCTGTTCACTATCGTAAGGGATTACTTCCATATGTTCCCGTCTTTTTTCAACCTGACTTCGTTAAAAGCGATAGGTTCGAAATATTTCTCTTTCGGCTCGAGTATAAGCCTTGTTCCGTTTGCGGGAGGATTCCTGATAGGACTGAAATTCACCGGGATCTGGTTTGCGGGAGCGGTGGTTTCTTATTTTGCGATCGCACCCGCGCTTGTCAGCTTCGGGTTCTTTCCGGACAAGTTCGTCGCGATAATGACCGTCACGAAGCCCTTCGGTATCGGGGTGATAATAGGGGCGAGCGTGGTTTACTTCTTTGTCAGGGGTCTGCCCGCTTTCAAGCCCATGCTGAAAAACATTGGAGGCGGGGAGAAAACGAGGAAATGGTGGTTTGTTATTCTGATTGTTTTCGTAGCGCTACTCAGCATTGCCCTTAGATTGAACGTGTTCATAGCGATAATATCGATATTCGGGGCGTTCCTCGTGAGCTATATCGCCGCGAGGATAACGGGCGAAATCAATATCGATCCCATGGAAGTCTTCGCGATGGCAATCCTTATCATCGTTCTGCTCTTCGTCCAACTCGACCCGATCATTGCTGTCACGCTCGCTGCAATACTCTGCATATCCGCGGGGATGGCAGGGGATTTCATGCAGGACCTCAAGGCGGGATTCCTGGTCAAGACCAAACCCAATGATCAGATAAAATCCCAGATAATAAGCGTTTTCTCCTCGGGGATCGTGATAGGAATAATCCTCCTAGCCCTGGACCAGATGTATAAAATAGGGTCTGTCGATTTGCCGGCGCCTCAGGCTGTCGCGCTCGCAGCGATAGTTTCAGCAGGAGGAATCTCCCAGTATCTCGTATGGGGAGCGATACTCGGAGGGATACTCACGCTAATTTCTATCTACTTCAAGCAGGGGATCGTGCCCATCGCTTTCGGAATAGGTCTTTACGCTCCCATCGAGCTTTCCTTCCCCCTGTTCGTCGGGGGTTTGTTCAGGTATTACGCGAACAGGAAAGGATGGACAGAGAAAGGCCAGCTGATCGCGGCAGGGTTCATCGGAGGAGAGGGTTTCATAGGGGTGTTGCTCGCGTTGCTCGGGATGTTTGGAATAATATAGACATAAAAATGTTTAAACATATGTTTAAACATGGCTGAAGAAACTGAAAAGAAAAAGGCAGGAGCGATTGAGGAAACACCCGAAATAGAAAAACCCCCTGTTTCACCTCCTAAAATGCCAACTGAAATGCCTGAAAAAACACCGCTGACCCCTCCTGAACCAGTTCTGGAAACTTTGCCTGAAAAACTCATCGAAAGACCTCCGTGCCAGTGGTTCACCAACGACATGAAATTCTGCGAGAAGATCAAAAAGGTTGTGAAGTGCGGAGGAAACGTTAAGAAGTGCCCGTTTTGATCAGGCAAAATCGTAATTTATAAGTATTGTTTCTGTATTTTATTACATATGATTATAGGGATCGACATCGGAGGCTCGACCACTCAGGGCGTTCTGGTCAGGGAGGGGAAGATCACGGGTTTTGTTTCTATCCAGGCGAGCGATGAAGTCGCGAGTGCCGCGGGGTGTTTGGGTAAAATCCTGAGCACCAATAAAATTGAAATAAATCAGGTTAAACTGGTGGCAGCCACCGGAGGGGGGTCAAGAAAAAAATTAAGCAAGAAAATACTCGGGATCCCTATGAAGAAAGTGGATGAGATAAAGGCTATGGGCCTGGGAGGATTGGCACTCACCAAGAAAAAGAAATGTTTTGTCGTGAGCATCGGAACTGGGACAGCGATGGTGGCCGTGAATGACAAAGGGAAGTCCATAAAGCACGCGGGAGGGACGGGAGTCGGAGGAGGCATGCTGAAGGGGCTTTACCGGCTTCTCCTCAACAAGCATGACATAAACAACCTCGAAACCCTTGCCAGGAAAGGGGATCTGAGGAAGGTTGACCTAACCGTGAAGGACATCGTCGGGAAGGGTATAGGGAAGCTGTCTCCGAAGGCAACCGCTGCTAATTTCGGGAAGCTCTTGGATGATATCGAACACAAAGACATCGCGCTTGGTT
>JAGMCY010000088.1 GCA_023128965.1 Candidatus Aenigmatarchaeota archaeon
CTCACCGACCGTGTAGTTCGTGGTGTTCGCGAACGTGAAGTTACAGCTTTCTTTCTGCACCCATAATACGCCTGTATCGTTAACGTAATAATAATATCTCGGGCTGTCCAGCCTGTTGCTCTTGAACGTGGCGTTAACAGTTCCACTTCCGCCAGTGGGCGGGACGAACACGCCTCCGGGGCATTCGGATGATGGATCACCCAGTTCTCCGAGAGCGGAATCGACGGCTCCCTCGTAATAGATCACGCCTCCGGACACGTTCACCGTTTCAAGCTCGATTCCATCGCTTCCGTAGGTCTCCCAGTCATACCTGTCTATCGGGAGAGCGTGTATGTTGCCGACAAGGTAATTGGCATCACCAAGATAACTTTCAATCAGGAAGGCCCTCATCCTGACCCTGGGCCACCTCCACTCTTCCAGCCTCTCTGTTTTCCCGTCCTTCTCAGCCTCTATCTCGAACATGTAGTCCCCGGAATTCGGGTATCCCAAGTCAGTGAGATTTACCACTATTTCACCCACCCCGGTTATGGATTTGTTCGGAGCCGGAGAGAGCGGAACCATCTGAACTCCTGACGAGGTCTTTATCTTTATCCAGGGTAGGGAAACGTTCGCGGTCGCGTCGGCCCCTGCCGGCGTCCTGACAATTATCGGAATCGTTATATTGCTCCCGAGTTTGAAGTCTCCCAGTTCTCCCCAGTCACCCACCTCGTCCGAATAAACCTTTATCCTGTTCGCATTGGGATCGATGCTGAGGAGCGTGACGGTGTCGTTGAATCCGAACGTCCTTGTCGACATGTTGGAATTGATAGATATTATCCTGGACGTGTTCGTGAAGTTGTTGTCCGTGGAATAGATCAGCGTGTCATAGACGCCTTTGGTGGCGTTGTCCGTAAGCATGAAATACAGGCTTTCGTTCTTGTACCCATCGCCGTTCAGGTCGAGGCCGCTCTTGCCTTCCTTGCCCCACTTTCCGAGGTATTCTTCTTCCAATGGACCTATTTTTATTATCCCGCTCTTGGAAAGCGATGTATCCACATACGCTCCCGTATTGGACAAGACGTTGGTTCCTTCAAGGTTCACAATCTGTTTGCTTATGCTCTTGACCTTCCACTGGCCTCCGTAAGGATCGTCTACGGTCTGCCCTATAGTCTTCCCTGCCACGCCCGAGAAGTTCCCGTCAGAGCTCATGTACAGATTGGTCGTGTTGTGGTAGATGTAGACGTATTTGGTCCCGTTGAACCCGGGCATGTGTTCCCCTATGTCCTCGTTCTGAACGAGGTTCCGATA
>JAGMCY010000089.1 GCA_023128965.1 Candidatus Aenigmatarchaeota archaeon
AGATAGAATCGCACAATCACCCTTCAGCAGTGGAACCCTTTGAGGCCTCGGCTACAGGTATAGGAGGATGTTTAAGGGATATATTCACGATCGGAGCGAGACCTATCGCAGGTTTGGGCGCGTTGAGGTTTGGGAGTCTGGACAACGAGAGGGTTAAATTCCTCTTTAAAGAGGTCATCAGGGGGTTGGCTCATTACGCCAATACAGCGGAGGTGAATGCGGTTGGTGGAGATGTCTATTTTGATGAGAGCTATGAGGGCAATCCTTTGGTTAACGCCTTTGTCGTAGGTGTTGTAAAACACGATAACATCGTCAAGGGAGCAGCTTATGGAGTTGGGAATCCCGTATACTATATAGGAAGGGATACCGGCAGAGACGGGGTAGGAGGGGCGAGCTTTGCCTCCAAGGAAATCACCGAGGAATCCGATTCCGAGAAAGGGGCAGTCGCTATTGGTGATCCGGGGCTCGGGAAACATTTAAGGGAGGCCTGCCTGGAACTTATAGAAAAGGGGCTTGTCGCCGGGATGCAGGATATGGGAGCTGCCGGACTGACATGCTCCTCCTGCGAGACAGCCACAAGGAGCGGGACAGGCATCGAGATAGACGTTGCCTTGGTTCCGCAATGTGAAAAGGGGATGTCACCTTATGAAATCCTCTTGTCCGAATCCCAGGAGAGGATGCTTGCCATATTAAAAGACGGCAAAGAAGAAGAGGCTCTTGATGTATCGAGGAAGTGGAATGTCAATGCGATTAAGATCGGAAAGGTAACGGATGATAAAATGATGAGGGTTAAGGAGAATGGCGTCGTGGTTTGCGAGGTTCCCGCAGAAGCCCTGACGAAAAAAGCGCCGCTCTATGACAGGGAAACGAAAGAACCTTCATACCTGAAGGACACCCGAATTCTGGACCGCGAATCCGTGAAAGAGCCGGGTGATTTCAACAAAGTCTTATTGCAATTACTCGATTCGCCCACAATTTCAAGTAAGGAATCAGAATACAAAAAATTCACCGCTCTGGACAAAGATGCTGTGATAGTGGGAGCCGGTTCGGACGCAGCCGTAATTAAGGTTAAGGGAACCAACAAAGCCTTGGTTATAAGCGTGGACTGCAACGGGAGGTATTGCTATCTGAACCCCTATAACGGGGCGATGATGGCAGTCGCTGAAGCAGCGAGAAACATAGTTTGCACCGGAGGAAGACCACTGGCGATTACGGATGGTTTGAATTTCGGCAATCCCATGAAACCGGAAAACTACTGGCAGTTTGAAAAGTGCATAGAAGGACTTTCCAAAGCATGTAATGTTCTGAACACCCCGGTTATCAGCGGTAACGTGAGCTTCTATAACGAAAACCCCAAGGGGCCGATAGACCCGAGTCCTATGGTCGGCATGGTGGGGCTTATAGAAGATGCGGATAAATACGTTACCCAGGGTTTCAAGAACGAGGGTGATTTAATAGTCCTTTTGGGTGAGAACAAAGCTGATCTTTCGGGCAGCGAATACCTATACCTGGTCCACAATCAAAAGAAGGGAAACCCCCAGATAGACATGGATATGGAAAAATCCGTTCAGGCCACGTGCCTTGAAGCGATCGAGTCAGGTATTATAAATTCCGCTCACGATTGTTCTGAGGGGGGATTGGCAGTGACGCTGGCTGAATCATGCGTTTCAAACGAAAACAAAATGTTGGGTGCGATTATAAAATTGGGCGACCTGAAAACAAATGAAATAAGGCTGGATGAAATTCTGTTTGGCGAGTCCCCTTCGAGGATATTGGTTTCCCTGAACAAGGATAACTTAAGTGATTTGGAACGAACAGCAAAGAAACATTCTATCCCTTATTGCATTTTGGGTGAAGTTGTAGGCGATAAGCTCACAGTCCAGTATAAAGAAAAAGCGATAATCGACCTTTCCATGGCGAAATTAAGCGATGCCTGGAGGGGAGGAATTCCCTCAAGATTAAAGAAATAAGACAAAGCGTGATGGAGTACGCAAAGAAAAGGTTCTAGTTCTATGCATATTTAAATATATGTGTTGAAATAAAAGGCAAAGGAGTAGCTGATATGGCGTTTAGAGAAAGGCGTTTCGAAAGAGGATCGGATAGAAGAGATTTCGGACCTAGAGAGATGCACAAGACAATTTGTTCTGAGTGCGGAAAAGAGTGTGAAGTCCCCTTCAAGCCCACTGAGGGCAGGCCCGTCTACTGTAGAGATTGCCTTGCCAAGAAGAGAAGATTTTAGGAGATAAGTTCGTAACACACCGAAGCCACACGATTCTAAAGTGCGGTTTTATATCGGATTAGTTGTAGGTATAATTTTATAAGACCAAAACCGTAAAGATTTGTATGAAAGTCTTAATCGTATGCGGGAGCGAATCCGATCTCGATGTTGCGAGGAGGGCAGAGGACGTTTTGAAGGATAACAAGATTCCCTTCGAGATTCACATCTCCTCCGCGCACCGCGACCCGAAAGGGACGGAGAAGCTAGTCAGGCACACGGACGCGGACGTGATAATAGCTGTTGCAGGTCTCTCTGCCGCGCTTCCCGGGTTCATCGCCTCGCACACGGACAAGCCCGTTATAGGCGTTCCGGTTAACGTGAAGCTCGACGGTCTGGATTCATTGCTTTCGGTCATGCAGATGCCAAGTGGGGTTCCGGTCGCGACAGTGGGGATAGACAACGCGAAGAATGCGGCTCATCTCGCGATCAGGATACTCAAGCTCAAGGGGAAGAAATGATAGGAGACGACGTCGTTAGAAAACAGCTGGAAAACACCCTGGAGAAAACGGATTTCCCTGAACTCGGAGAGAAATACGAGGGAAAGGTCAGGGATAACTACACGCAGGGGGAAAAAAGGGTTATAATAACTACTGACCGCATCTCGGCTTTCGACCGCGTTCTGGGGACGATCCCTTTCAAAGGACAGACTCTGAACGAACTCGCTTCATTCTGGTTCGATAAAACGAAGCACATCGTCAGGAATCACATGATCGATTTGCCCGACCCGAACGTAATGGTGGTGAGAGAGTGTGAATCCATTCCCGTGGAGATGGTCGTTCGCGGTTACATAACCGGCGTTACGAAGACATCCGCATGGTACAATTACTCGCGAGGGGTTCGGAATTTCTGCGGCGTCCGCTTGCCGGAAGGGCTTAAGAAAGACCAGAAATTCGACTCTCCTATCCTGACGCCGACCACAAAAGCAGAGCACGGGGAACACGACGTTTCGATATCGCCCGAGGAAATCGTTTCGAAAGGAATCATTTCGAAAGAAATGTTCGGGCAATTGAATGAAATAAGTTTCAAACTCTTCGATTTCGGAGTCCAGTGGGCAAAGAAGAACGGCCTTATACTAGTGGACACGAAGTACGAATTCGGTCTGATAGGGGGCGGGATCGTTCTCATGGATGAGATACACACCCCCGATTCCTCGAGGTTCTGGTTCGCTGACACTTACCAGGAACTCTTCGAAAAAGGAGAGGAGCAGAGAAAACTCGACAAGGAATACGTGAGGACATGGTTAGCTGATCAGGGTTTCAGGGGTGATGGAACCCCACCGAAACTAACGGATGAGATCAGGGCAGAGGCGGCTAAAAGGTATATAAAAGCTTTCGAAATTATAACGGGTGAAAAATTCACGTTAGCTGAGAAACCCGTTCTGGAGAGGATAAGGGAAAACCTAAGGATAAAGGGATATCTGAAGAGGTGATAGGATGGCGATACACCCGATAGAATACCGGTATTATTCGGATGAGATGAAAAGTATATTCGATGAGGAGACGAAACTACAGACATGGCTTGATGTCGAATCCGCTTTGGTGAAAGCCCACGCGAAGCTCGGGAACATCCCCAGGAAGGCTGCTGTGAAGATCGCGAGAAAGGCAAACACGATGTCCGTGAAACTCAAAAGGGTTAAGCAGATAGACAGGCAGATACACCACGACCTCATGGCAATGGTCAAGGCCCTGACAGAGGTCTGCGGGAAAGAGGGAAAATACGTTCATTACGGATCGACCTCCTACGACATCGAGGATACGGCCTTAGCTCTCCAGCTGAGGGGAGCTATCGAAATCGTTGAGAAGGATTTGGAAAAACTCAAAAAAACACTTTTCAAGCTGACGAAGAGATACAAGAATGTCGTATGCATAGGGAGAACGCACGGGCAACACGCGGTCCCGACAACTTACGGCCTGAAATTCGCAAACTGGCTGTGCGAAATCCAGAGGGATATCGATCGCTTGAAACAAACAAAGGAAAGGATTCTTGTAGGGAAGATGACGGGAGCTGTGGGGACGCAGGCGACATTCGGGAAAAACGCAAGGGAATTGCAGAAACTCGTTATGAAAGATCTCGGTCTTAAACCCGTGATGGTCTCCACGCAGATTGTCCAGAGGGACAGGCATGCAGAGCTCGTCTTCGTTCTCGCCCTGATAGGCTCGGCCTTGGAGAAGATTGCAAAAGAGATAAGAAACCTCCAGAGAACCGAAATCGCGGAAGTCCTGGAGAAGTTCGGCAAGAAGCAGGTCGGAAGTTC
>JAGMCY010000009.1 GCA_023128965.1 Candidatus Aenigmatarchaeota archaeon
AAAGATCGCGAAAACCCTTCGAAAGCTCGGGGTGAAAACAGAGATTGATTTGATGGGGAGAGGAATCTCAAACAACCTTTCCTACGCGAATTCCATGGGGATACCTTACGTAATTTTCGTCGGGAAAAGGGAGCTCAAAGAGAAAAAATTCAAGCTCCGGGATATGAAATCAGGGAAGGAAAAAATGCTTAAATTGGAAGAAATTCCCAAAAATATTTCTTGAGATTCATTTTTAAAGCCATAGTTTTACTTAATTAATTAATCATTATGTTCAGAAACATGATGTTTAAAATGATATTCAAAGATTACTTCTTTGAAGATATCGTACATAGGTGATAATATGGTAATGAGAAGAATAAGAAATATTAAACACATTAAAAATTCGAAAGCGATAGTTCCCGACACTTCTGTTCTGATAAACAAGAAGCTCACGGAACTTATACGAGAAGGAAAGCTGGACAAGACCAAAATAGTCATACCAAGGATTGTTATTGACGAACTCCAGGCACAGGCATCCAGGGGAAAGGATACAGGTTTCCGCGGGCTCGATGAAATAAAGAATATAAGAAAATTCTGCGACAAGCATAAAATAAAATTGACTTTTGACGGGACAAGACCCACGCAGGAGGACATAAACCTCGCGAAAAAGGGGAGATTAGACGCGTTAATAAGGGATTTCGCTGTGAAGGAAAATGCCACCCTCATCACGAGCGATTACGTTCAGGCGTTGGTTGGCGAAGCCGAGAACCTGTCCGTGATGTACATCCCGTTCGATATCAGTAAGAAACCGATAAAGCTGGAGGAATTCTTCACTCCGGATACGCAGTCCGTACACTTGAAGGTGAGGGTGAAACCTTACGCCAAAAAGGGGAAACCGGGTGATGTTAAGCTCGTGTATCTCAGGGACAAGCCAGTAGAGGGGGACGAGTTGAAATCCATAATTTATGAGATCCTCTCAAAAACCCACAAAGATCCAAGCTCCTTTATAGAGATAGGGAAGCATGGAGCAATGGTCGTACAAATGGGGCGATATCGAATATCCATAACAAGACCGCCCTTCTCCTCAGGTACAGAGGTAACCGCTGTGAAACCGATCGTGAAGCTCGAGCTGAAAGACTACGATCTCCACAAAGAAATTGAGAACATGATTGTTACAGGCTCTCAGGGTATTCTCATAGCAGGACCTCCGGGTTCAGGGAAGTCCACGTTCGCCGCGAGCATCGCGGAATTCCTCTCAAAAAAGGGGAAAGTTGTCAAGACATTCGAACAGCCAAGGGATTTGCAAGTGGGGCCAGAAATAACCCAATATGCCCCGCTAGAAAACGACTGGGAGAAGACAGCGGAGCTTCTCCTCTTAGTCAGGCCTGATTACACGATCTTTGATGAGATTCGAAAGACTCGGGATTTCCGGGTGTTCGCTGACATGAGATTAGCGGGTGTTGGAATGATTGGAGTCGTACATTCCACTGATTTGATTTCGGCAATACAGAGGTTCATAGGAAGGATAGAACTCGGGATGATACCTCACGTTATCGATACTGTGATTTACATAAAGAACGGGAAGATAGAGAAGACCTACACGTTAAATCTCACAGTGAAAGTCCCGACAGGGATGACTGAACAGGACCTGGCGAGGCCTCTTGTCGAGGTGAAGGATTTCGAAAGCAAGAGGCTTGAATACGAGATATACACGTTCGGGGAGGAAAACGTGATAATCCAAATAAAGGAAGCTCCCAAAAAGCTCAGGGAAAAGGTCGAGAAAGTGATAACAAACGAACTAGGAAGGACAGGCAAGGACTTCCAGGTCGAATTCCTTTCTGACAGCAGGATCGTCCTTAAAGTGAGGAACGAAGCCATACCAAAAGTAATTGGCAGGCAGGGGAAGAACATCGAGGCCCTCGAAAGGAAAACGGGCGTAGGAATATCTGTCGAACCGATTGAAAGAACTTTCAAAAATGAAATCAAATACTTCGTGGGAGAAAAAGGAGCGATGTTCAACCTAAAGGTCGAGAAGAAATTCTCAGGCAAGCAAGTTGATCTTTACGATGGGGACGAATACCTCTTCTCCCCAGTTGTGGGGAAGAACGGGAACATTAGAATACGGAAGAAATCGGAAGAGGGGAGAAAGGTTTTGAGGGCGATCAGTTCCAAGAATCTGAGGGTTATGGTTTAGTCTATTTATTCGTTCCTCTTATTAGCTGTTTTATTATTTCAAGATCCCTCTGCATATCCTCGATCTCGAGCTCTGCCTTCCTGTTGATCCTGTAGTCCTGTTCAGCCTTTACCCTGTCCCTTTCTGTCTGCCTGTTCTGGCTCATGAGTATTATCGGGGCCTGTACCGCAGCAAGGCAGGAGAGAATGAGGTTGAAGAGAATGAACGGGTAGGGATCCCATCTGAAAATCACCATGTATACGTTTACCGATACCCATATACCCATGAATACGAAAAGAAGGATTATGAATGTCCAGCTCCCGACCCATTTCGTTACCAAGTCCGACGCTTTCTGGCCGTATGTCCTCGGTTTCGGACCTCTTACAATATGCTCAAGAACCCTTTTCTTTTCATCTTCCTTTTCAATCTTCTTCTTTATTTCCTGTTTGGTTAATTTTTTCGGTGGTGGTTTCTGGTTAGTTTTGTTCATAATTAATAATTCACTGAATTCCTATAAATCCGTTTGCTAGAATAAGAATTTACATACCGAGCCCGAACTGCTTCGCCAATTTCGCGAAAGGCCCGCGCTTGAAGGCTTTACCCCCGCCCGTCATTTTAAGAACCTTCTTCACCTGCTTGTAGTTTTTAAGCAACTCCCTCACCTCCGCCTGCGTCGTCCCCGAACCCCTCGCGATCCTCTGAACCCTCGATTGCTTTATCGTATCGGGATCTTCCCTCTCCTTCGGCGTCATGGAGTCTATCACGAATTTCCATCTCTTCATCTTGTCTTCCTGGACGTCGAGGAAATCCTTCGGCATTTTCTTCGCTAGCGCTCCACCGGAGAAACCCGGGATCATGTCCATAAGGCTCGACATGGAACCCATTTTCTGCAGCGAACCCAGCTGCTCGTAGAA
>JAGMCY010000090.1 GCA_023128965.1 Candidatus Aenigmatarchaeota archaeon
ACATTAGGATCAGGACGGACCACTGTTAAATACATGTACGGGGATGTGAAAAAACATGATAGAGACACCTTATGCGGACCTGGTGTACTTCGTGTAGTGGCCTACAATTTCTGCAAAGGAGGAGCTCCGGAGCAATCAATAAGCATAGTTGGGCAGGGGTGCGACGAATATAAATCTAGACCATGCCGCTACACCAGTTCTGTGATGCCGGCCTTCGGTGGCGGGGCTTATGGAGGGGCTTATGGAGGGATGTATCAACAAACAGGAGAGAGCTTCTCTGAACAGCTCATAACAGGAAATTGTGAGGATGGACCTATAACCGTTATTGTTGATGGGGTTGACCCCGTAAGAGCAACGTTCAATTACAAAAGTATATGTTAGTAAGAAATGGTTATTCCAGAACCTCAAGTTCTTTCAGTATCTCGATCCAGCTCCAGGCCCAGACTATCGCCTCGAAACTCCGAACGAGATCCCCTTTCTCAAGGAAGTATTTAGAATCCTTCACGTACGCGTTTATGTTCGAAAGAAAATGCTCTTTGTCCTGATCCCTTGGCTTCACCTTCTTTATCTCCTTCTCAATCTTCCCGGTCCACTTCCCGATTTCCTTCCTGAGCTCGCCTTCGAGACCCATACAAATTAAAGAGAGAAATGTAATTTATAAACATGCTTGAATTCCTCGCTGATCAGAGCGTGCTGGTATTTTTCGTGATATTCATAATATTCATAGTTATCGCCTACAAACTGGTCAAGTTCCTGTTCAAGACCTTTATGATAGGTTTGGTTGCAGCGCTCTTCCCGGTCGTTGGAAATCTATTCCTCGGTTTGGACATACAGATAAGCCTATTCAACATAGTATGGTTCGCAGCGACTGGTATCGGCCTCTTCCTCCTATATTCCGTGCTGAGAACGGGGTGGAGAGCCCTGAGTTGGGTGAGGAGGCCCACGAAAAGAAAAAAGGAAACCAAATAAATCAGTAAACGATTTCGAAATCTCCCTTATCCCTTAACTTCTCGAGAATGATTCTTTTCTCAGTTCTCGAAACAAGGGACTTCGCCTCTTCCGCGTATTCAGGATCGAGAGAGACGGAGTTCACACCTATATTAACGAGCTTTTCTATCACGTTAGGATCATACCTGTCGAGGGAAACCGAGGTTTCAACGTTGTAATGTTTGCAAACCCTGACAACGCTCTCTATGAGCTTCATTACAGCCGGGTTTGATTCAGAATAAAGATGCGACACGTTCGCGTTACCCCTGTCAACCCCCAGGGTTAACTGGGTAAGCTCCGGGAGGTTTATGGAAACGAGGTTCAGACCCTCCTTGCAGAAAGATTCGATTTCCAGAGCGGTGGAAGGGATTGAAATCTCCACGCCAAGTTTCAGGGAGAACGGTATGAACTGTTTGGCTGCCCGAAACTCCGAGACGGATGAAACGAATGAAAGGAGGATGCCAACGTTGTTGAGCCCTTTCGAATACAATCTCTTAATAGTTTCTATCTCGCACTTCAGCATCTCAGGATCTTCGAGAGATTTTCTCACGCCCCTTGCCCCGAGTATCGGGTTGACTTCATCTCCTACTGAGCTGTAATTCCTGTACCACACGGTTTTCGGGTAGAGATTCCTGGCGATGGGTTCCATCCCCATCAG
The DNA here is from genome assembly GCA_023128965.1 of Candidatus Aenigmatarchaeota archaeon. Taxonomy (GTDB): domain Archaea; phylum Aenigmatarchaeota; class Aenigmatarchaeia; order QMZP01; family QMZT01; genus JAZGEG01. Next base: position 1,646 of record JAGMCY010000090.1, read on the forward strand.
GATGTCCAAAAGTTCTTCGGGGGTTGTTTTCGCCAGGTAAAGCGGGTTCTGGTTCGCGAAGACCCCATCCGACGTGAGTAACCCTATCCCGTCCACATTTTTCTCGAAATCGAAAGGCATGGAAAGATCGAAATTGAGCTTCACCTCCGTCGCGTTCACCCCCTCTAACCTCCCGATCCCGAGATCACCCCCGAAACCAGGGGTTTCGATCTCCTTCAAAAACCAGACCTCGCCTTTCGTTCCGTTCACGGATACCATCTGGTTTTCGGAGAACTGGGAAACATCGATCTCGCTCGCACACGGAACCCCCATCTCCTTGCAGATGAGGGAGACAGAGCTCCCTGTTCCCCCATACTCGGATATCATCCCCTCTGCTTTACCGAGGAAGGGGATCAGCTCAGGGGACAGGACTTTCGTAACGATCACATCCCCGTTCCCTATCCTTTCAAAATCACCCGTGTTTGTTATCATCCTGACAGGGCCCTTTCCGAAGCCATTCGATATCGCGAAACCTTCCAGACATTCGCCTTCTTCCTCTTCGAATTCATTTTCTTTCGATTCCGGGGATGACCTTACCTGTAGAAGATACGCTCTCCCCCTCTCGATCGCCCACTCCACGATCTGGTCCTGACCGTAATGATCAGAAACCCTCTTGTAAAGCTCGAATATCTTCGCTATCTCCCTTTCATCCAGGAGCTGCTCACCTATCTTTTCGCGAGTCACAGATTCTTTTACGGTCTTGCTGGATATCGAATCCCTCCTGTACATCCAGACCTTCTTCCCTATCTTCTTATCCCGAATATCCCCTGAATAACCATCAAGGGAATACCTGTCCGGAGAAACCAATCCGTAAGCCAGTGAAGTCCCGAGACCCCAGGAACCCTCTATCACCACTGATCCTCTCTCGCTCAGAATCACCCCCGACTTCTCCGAGTCGATCATCCGCTGAATGAGAATCCCCCCTAAACTCTCGTTTGGAATCCCCTTTTTATTCCTGTAGTAAATCGCCCTTTGAGAATAAAGGGAAGCCCATGCGAGCTTCATGGCCTCGAAAAGACCTTTCTGCCCGCTGACGTTCAGGAACGTGTCGAATAATCCAGGGAAGGAGGAATCAGCGGATGTCACTGCCGAAATTCGCACGGACACGTATATGTTATCCCTTCCTGCACGTATGAAGTCGAGAGCCGCGCCACCAACACTCTTCGCTTCTTTCCTTATGAGAAAACTATCATACCCTTCGAGTATCTCGTTCTTCAGGCTTTCCGGTATTTGAGATGCTAGAAACATCTCCTTTATCTCAGAGGAAACCTCCTCCAGTCTTCTGTAATCATCCACGTCGAGGCTTTCTAGGGCTTTCGCTATCCTCTCCTCCAGGTTGTTCTTTTTAAGGAAAAGCTCGAACCCCTCCCTGCTTATCACGAACCCCCCGGGAACCGGAAGCCGTTCTTTTAACATATCCGATATCTTCTTCGCCTTCTCCCCGGACGCTTCACCCTCTGTCTTCTCCAGGCTTGTCACGTACATAGAGACCACGGAATATAATTAATTTGGTTTTGAAATTTTAAAAACAAGTATTACAATTATAAGTATGATTCCAGAGGTCGAGAGGATTCTGAAGGAGAAGGGGGAACTCATAGAAAAGGAAATCGAAAGAGTTATCCCGAGGAAGGGGATTCGAAACCTCAACGACGCGGTATGGTATCACTTGGATTCCGGAGGCAAGAGGATAAGGCCTGTTCTCGCGATCCTGACGTGCGAATCCCTGGGAGGGGACGTTAACAAGGTTTTGAAATTCGCCGCTGCATGCGAGCTCCTCCATAACTGGCTTCTTATACATGACGATATACAGGACGGTGATAAAATCCGCAGGGACAAGCCCGCTGTCTGGGTGAAATACGGTATAGACCACGGAATCAATATAGGAGACTTCATGTCCGAGAGGGTTTACAATTTAATAATAAATTCAGACATCGATGATAACACGAAACTCAAACTAATCAGTGAAATCGTGGAGACCTGTTCAAAAACGGCTGAAGGCCAAGCCCTTGATATGAACTTGCGGAAGAACAACGACCCGAAAGAATCCGATTATATGGAAATGATAGAGCTGAAAACAGCCTGGTATCTAACGTTACCAATGGTTGGCGGATCGATAATTGCAGACAAACCCGAATTAACGGGTAAAATAAAGGAATTCGGAATGAAGGCAGGACCTGCCTTCCAGATGGCTGACGATCTCCTCGACCTCACAAAGGGTAAAGGAAGGGGAGAAATAGGCTCGGACATAAGGGAGGGGAAGAGAAGCATAATGGTCGTTCACTGCTCCTCAAAGTGCGAAAGCAAAGAAAAAAATAAACTATTCGAGATTCTGAACAAACCCAGGGAAAAGACGAGCAAAGAAGACATATCTTATATCAAAAAACTCTTCGAAAAATACGGTTCCCTAGACTATGCGAAAAACAAGGCGAAATCTCTGATTGAAGAGAGCAAGAAAATAACGAAAGGCATGCCCGAGAAACTCAGACGAATACTCGATCAGTTCGCCGAATACCTCGTGGAAAGGAAGAAGTAACGTTTTCGAATAAAGATTTAAGTAAAGGAAAATAAATATTATTTATGCCCCAAAAAGTTAACGTTAAGAAACTGAGTGCTCCGGTCAAAACTTCAACAGGAAGGGTATCCACAGGAATTCCTGGCCTTGACGAATTGCTTGAAGGTGGCTATGTAAAGGGCTCAACAATCCTCGTGACCGGAGGGACGGGGACAGGCAAAACCACTTTTTGCGCTCAATTCATCCGGGAAGGTCTGAAAAAAGGCGAGCCAGGGGTTTACATAACCATGGAGGAAGACCCGGAAGACATAAAGGAGGACCTTAAGAGGTTCGGTTTTAATTTCGAAAGGTTCGAAAAATCCAAGGTGTTCAGTTTCGTTTACCAGAATCCTTTTGAGATTTCCGATATATCCTCGACAATCGTGGACGCGATAAATTCTGTAAATGCACAAAGAGTCGTTATCGACCCCGTCTCTCTCATAGGAATGTACATGAAGGACCCTGCTGTTCTGAGAAAACGACTGTTCGAGATCATAAGGTTGCTGAAAAAAACCGGTGCAACAACCCTTATAACATCCGAGATACTCGACAACGAGATAGGGGAAAGGAGCGGTGGAAGTTTATCAAGGGAAGGCGTAACAGAATTCATTGTAGATAGCGTATTGGTTTTGAACCTCTTCGGCGTGGGAGGAGGAATAACAAGATCCATACTCATAAGAAAGATGAGGAGAACAAAACACGGGACCGATGTTTACCCGATGGAGATAACTTCAAAAGGAATTGCTGTTAAAAAAGAGTGAAACAACCCATTTCGCCTATTTCTTTCCGATACCAATCCAGTGATAACCTTCTGGTAAAAGGTAGACATTTATTTTGTCCTTTTCATATCCTGCAACCGTTAATAAATTTTCAAGTTCTTTCCCATTTCTGTATTTCAATTTCCATCCACCAAAAAACTCCATCCAAAACTTCATCCATTTGTGCATATCCATGTTGCTTGTAATAAGCGTTCCTCCTTCTCTTGAGACGTCTTTGGCGTTTTTTAGCAAGTGTATGCCCTTCTCGTCGCTGAGATAGTCCATAAAACCCTGTGTGATGATGAGGTCATATAATTTATCATTTTCATAGCGGTGCAGTTCACCAATTTTGTATCTTTTGAAGGTTATGTTTTTCAATCCTTTATTTTTGGCAATTTCTGAGCCCAGTTCCATAGCATCCTTACATTTATCTACACAGGTAGCATAAACATCTATACCTTTTCTTTTAAGGGATTCGGTAACCTCCATAATGTCTCTTCCTGGACCAGAAGCCAAGCTTAGAATACTAACTCTTCCGTTGTTTAATTCTGCATATTCTTCCCCCAACTTTTCCATTTTCTCTACGTACTCTTTAAACCTTGCTCTTGTGGCTTTTGATGCCTTTGAATTGTAGAACATCTTGTCTGACCAGTGTTTAGGAACAAACGTACCAGTTTCCTCTCCCAGTTCATTTCCATATAAAAGATCAAGAGACTTCCACGTACCAGGGTTTTCAATAGTTTCTCTTCCGATCCTGCTATGTTCATAAAGGTATTTTGTACCCAATCTCCTGAGAGACTTTAAAGGGTGTTTTAAAAAATTTATTTTTAACCTGTCTATTGAAAATTTATATTCCACTTCTTCCGAACCTATAAGATCTGTGTAGCCTGCGCGATTCATTACATCACCACTTACTTTCCCATTCGCAGTATGGAGAACCATTCTTTATACATTTATTTTCGACAAGTTTTGTATTTTTCAGTCCTAGTTCAAGTTCCCCGTGCGCTGCGTAAACACCCATGAACCAGTCACATATCATAGATTTTTTCCCGTAAAGTTTCACACCATTTTCTATTACAGGATTGTCGTATATATGAATTATCATGTGATGATGCCCATCCTTCTTTATCTCGGCCTTCACAAAGTCGACCTTACCGAATCCTATGAAATCCAGAAGGGCAATAACGATTTTCTGTGTTGCCCACCCTCCCCTTGGCTTCGCTCCTGTGCATTCCAACATTTCCATGCCTGCATCGTGTCCGGCTTCATACCCGAGTTTATATAGATACTCCTTACCCAATTTTTCTCCAATAGTCTGAAAATTCACAGCAAGAGCCCTGGCCGGATACAACAGCCAGTCCATCTTTCCGTATAACGTGATCCTCCCTTTGACATTGGTAAAGGCCCTACCAATCACCATCTTTTTCAAGATTGTTGATAAAGTCATTATTCCACCCTCAATAATTCGTATATCATTCTCAACCTTTCCATATCATGCGGCCAGGCGATCAGGGCTTTTCCAATTCTTTTGGTTCTTATTTTTTCGGTTTTTTCGAGTTCCTTTATGTGGTAGCTAATTTTCTTTATGTTGCTGTTATTCATTTCCAGTCCGAGATTTCTGACAAGTTCCTTTATATGAACTGGCCAATGATGTTCAACGAGTTCCATTATGTTTTTTCTCAGTTCTTTCCCTTTCATGTATTATTAAATAAGTGAAAACTATTTAAATAAATGTGGTAACTATAGTGAAAATTAATAAACATTTAATTTATTTTCAGAAATTTTCTAGTAACGAATAGAACCGTACATTCTGTCCATGAAGTTCGCAACGCTTTCACCGGCCGGCTCTATAACCAACTTATCATATGTTTTGTCTAAAGCAAAATAAGTAGCGGTAGCAAGACCTGCAATTAATAAGCCTGTACCGAGAATTTTTGCAACTTTGCTCTTAAATTCAGGATTCATGTTAATCAACTTTTATTATTTATGTGAAAACTATTTAAAGGTTTCTGGTAACTACAGTGAAAAAATTGAACAAATCTATAAAAAGTTTTCAGCCGGGTTTCAGAATACAGCAAAGCCGAGAAAATCACCAAAAAAGAAAAAAATAAATTTGCTATTCACAGGGAAATCGCAAAGAAAAGATTGTTAAGGATTGGGTAATGAAATCCTCTTTGAACCCGAGTTTTTATTATTTAAGGGCTAAATATATTATTATGAGGAAAGCCCAGACCCAGGCTATCAGTCTCGTTCTGATTTCAGCAATCGTTATAACCCTGGTGGGGTTCGCGTATGCCTGGGGTAAGCCCATCATAGACAAGCGTTCCACCATTACCATGTTCGCATCTTCCATCAGGTTCATGGAAGACCTCGACAGGAAAATAGTGGACATGGCGGGGACATGCTCTTTCGAGGGGGCGTGTGAGGAAAGCCTTGATTTGCCTGTTCCCGGTATTATAAGGCTGGATGAATCGGGAAACAAGATAATATACGAATACGAGGTCAACCAGCCGTTAATAGATCCTCATGGAGAGGTCTTCTTCAACACGGCGGATAACGGGAGTTACGCTAGATACGGGGAAACCCCCGGGGTTATAAGCCTTAAGGGCGAGGAGGTGGCACTGGGTTCTTACATGCTGAAGTTTTCCGTGCGTTACAGGGAACTTGACAGCGATGAACCATGGAGGGGGTATATAATACAGCTTCTTAAGTCCGGGGGGGAGAGCGGGAACAACAAGATTCTCGTATCTTATGGAGGCTCTGAAACGCGATCAGGAGAAGCGAGAGAAGGGAGGGACCTTGTAGTCTCGAAAATTAAAGTTCTGCCAATGTGAGTATGAAATCAAAAGGACAGATTCTGGCCTTCGAGCAGGTTATGCTTTTCGGTCTCGGTGTAGCGATACTCATAGTCTCTTTCTCTTTGTTCATGCTGTATCAGAATTATTATATCTCTGAGACAACCCAGGACCAGCTGACCCAGGTCAAGGAATACGTGCTCTCGAATATAATCAGGCTGTGCGAAAAAAACGAATTTAATTCCTCACTTGTCCTTTCCGTGCCGGAAAGGATAGGAAACAATTTTTACAGGATAAGCCTGTCGAATACCGGCCTTAACCTCACACTTGAGCCAGAAGGTGGAGCAGCCGATTTTTCGAAACTTTACGGATTAAACGAAACTTTTGATTTTAACGGAATGGTGATCAGCGACAGCGGGAAAATTGTAATTTATAAAACAGGGAATTCAATTATTATACAGTAGTCTTGTGGGCGAAAAGTAAGGTTTTTTTATGAAGGTCAAGAGGATTAAAGTCAAAAAATCCGAAATAAAGGGGAAACCAAGTTTTGGTGCCAGGAAAATAATAAGAAGCCTGAAGAAGGGGTTATTGGCGCACAAAAAGCTCATGAGAGGAATGGGTTTCCCCTCGGAAGGGGTTCCCGCGCCTATTCTCGGAGGACCCCAACCATCTCGACCCTCTGTTCCTTCCAGACTTCACGCTCCCCCGGTGGCTGAAACAATCGTGGTCAAGGAGACACCCGGGATTGAGATAGATATCCCCAAGGCTCCCGCTCCCCTGTTAACCCCCATATCCAGCAAGGAAAAAGAGATGATGAGGGAGATCGATGTAAAGTATCCTCTAATCCCCCCAGAACCGAGAAAATCTGAAAAGGTATACGCATATGCGAGGATAAAGTGGGACCACAGGAGGAATGAACTGGTTTATTCCGTGATCGAACCGCATGTAACGGACAAGGACAGGGAAATAATAGAGGCCGTCAAAAAGGAATTGGAAGAGCGATTGGATATAGACTTCATGAAACTGGGGGAAATCCGGGCGAAGGAACTGCTGATGGAGGAGATAAAGAACATAATCCCCAAAATTAGCGATGTGGACCGGGAAAAGATCAATACAGTCAAATATTACGTTCAGAGGGACATAATAGGTCTTGGAAAAATCGAGCCGTTCATGAGGGATAAGGATATTGAGGACATATCCTGCGATGGCGAAGGAATACCTTTGTACATATACCACAGAAACCCGATTTTAGGTTCAATAATAACGAATGTTGCATTCGAAGATGAAGACGAACTCGACACTTTCGTTATGAAGCTCTCGCAGAAATGCGGTAAGTCGATTTCCGTTGCCGAACCCTTGGTGGAAGGGTCGCTTGCTGACGGGTCAAGGGTCCACGCGACCCTGGGGACGGATATTGCAAGGAGGGGTTCGAACTTCACCATCCGAAAATTCACAAAGGTTCCCTTGACCCCGATCCACATGCTAGATTCCGGCACGCTGGACTCGACCCAGCTCGCCTATCTATGGCTGGCGATAGAGAATCGAAAGTCAATCCTCATATCAGGAGGAACCGCTACAGGGAAAACCACGCTTCTCAACGCCCTGTCGCTCTTCATTAGACCCAACATGAAAATCGTTTCGATCGAGGATACCCCAGAGCTTCGTTTACCGCATCCTCACTGGGTCCCGGAGGTCGCACGAACCCCGATATCAGAGGGGAAGAAGACAGGCGAGGTGAGCCTTTTCGATCTCCTTAAAGGTTCGCTTAGACAGAGACCTGATTACATAATAGTTGGAGAGGTTAGGGGAGCAGAGGCATTCGTTCTATTCCAGCAAATAGCGACGGGACACGCAGGGTTAGCGACGATCCACGCCGCCAGCATTCCACAGCTGATAGACAGGCTGACAACGCCTCCTATAAACCTTCCACCGAGTTTGATCCAGAACCTCGATATCATAGCCTTCCTTTTGCAGGTCAAATCAAAGGATCACTACGTCAGGCGAGCGAATCAGATTCTGGAGGTTACAGGGGTGAAAGGCGATAAACCCTCAACAAT
>JAGMCY010000091.1 GCA_023128965.1 Candidatus Aenigmatarchaeota archaeon
AAAAAAGAAGAAGAAATAAAGAAAGTGGTAAGGAAAAGCATAATTGCAAAAACGAATATACCTAAAGGAACCATCATAACCAAGAACATGCTGGTTATCAAGAGGCCCGGGACAGGGATCGAGCCGAAAGATATAAACAAAGTTATAGGTAAAAGGATAAAAAAGGATATTGAAAAAGACAACATCATAAAATGGGATAATATTGCAGAGGGATAAAAATGAGGAAGGTTTGCGTGGTGACAGGGACGAGGGCAGAATACGGGCTCTTGAAGCCCGTAATGGAAGCCATAAAAAAAACCAAAAATTTAAAGCTCATACTGATTGTTGCTGGAATGCATCTTTCAAAGGAGTTCGGATATACAAAGAAAGAAATCATAAAAGACGGATTTAAGATAGATAGCGAAGTTAGAATGAACCCGCAAAAAGATACGCCGTTTAGCATGTCAATTTCAGTCGGTAAGGGTATAGTTAAATTCTCAGAATCATTCAAATCTGTTAAACCTGACATAGTTTTGGTTTTGGGCGACAGAATAGAGGTCTTGTCCGCAACCATAGCCTCTTCTTACATGAACATACCGGTCGCGCACATACACGGGGGTGACGTATCGAAAGGTTTATATGACTCAACTAGGCACGCAATCACGAAATTCTCGCATGTCCATTTTCCTGCAACCAAGAAAAGTGCGGAAAGGATTTTGAAGATGGGGGAAGACAAATGGAGGGTGTTCGTTGTAGGTGCCCCATGCTTGGACACGATCCTGAAAATTAAACTTCTAAAAAGAAAAGAGGCTGAAAATAAATTCAATTTGGATCTCAGCAAAACTATAATTTTAATGCTTCAGCATTCGGTTACCACGGAACCTGAAAAAGCAGGCAAACAGGCGATAGAGACCCTGGAAGCGATAAAGAAATTCGGGGAACAGACAATCATCATATATCCCAATTCTGATGCAGGCGGCAGGAAAATGATAAAACAAATTAAAAAATACGAAAAGTTGCCTTTCTTGAAAGTTTACAAAAACGTATCTTATGAAGATTATTTGAGTCTCTTGAAATACGCAAGCATTCTGGTGGGTAATTCGAGCAGTGGTATCATAGAAAGCCCTGCATTCAAAATACCAGTGGTAAACATAGGAACGAGACAGAGTGGCAGGGAAAGATCCACAAATGTTATCGATGTTGGTCACGAGAGGAATGAGATAATAGCTGCGATTAAAAAGGCAATTCATGACAAAAAATTCATAGAAAGAGTAAAAAAATGCAAAAACCCATACGGACGTGGTAATGCCAGCAAAAAAATAGTTAAAATACTGAACGGCATAAAAATAGATAAAAAGCTACTGCAGAAAAAGATAACATACTGATATTATGAAAGAAATTGAAAAACGTTTCAGAGACTGGAAATACCCCAAGATAGAGGAAGGAAAATTGACAAAATGGAACTGGATGGTCCAGAACAAGGAAGGTCTGGTTCTCGGCAAGCGAACGGATATAGGAGCGTTCACGTACATAAATGCGAAACACGGGGTTGAGATACAGGATGACGTCCAGATAGGCAGTCATTGTTCAATATATTCCTTTTCAACCATCGACGGCAAAAAGGGCAAGGTGACCCTGAAAAGGAAATGCAGGATAGGGAGCCACAGCCTTATAATGCCGGGTGTTACCATCGGGGAAAACTCCGTAATAGGCGCTTTCAGTTTCGTGAACAAGGACATCCCGGATAACGTGGTTGCTCTGGGAGTTCCCGCAAAAGTTGTTAAAAAAACTTGATGATTAGAATGGAATGGAAGATACCACTTTTCAAGTCATACTGGGAGGAGGACGACATAAAATCTGTGGAAAATGTAATCAGAAGAGGGACCCATTGGGCAGATGGCCCTGAAATAAAGAAATTCGAGGAAAAAATTTCAAAATTCGTGCACAGAAAATACACTGCAGCATTCAATTCGGGGACCTCGGCTTTGCATTCATTACTCCTAGCATACAGGATAGCGGACAAGGAGGTTATAGTCCCATCCTTCACTTTCATAGCAACCGCGAACACGGTCGTGTTGGCTGGAGGGAAACCCGTTTTCGCCGAGGTTGAAGAAGAAACATTCGGACTGGACGCTGATGATGTTGAAAACAGGATAACGAAAAACACGAAAGCAATAATATCCGTACATTACGGAGGATGTCCTTGCCGTGACATCGAAGAACTGAAAGGCATCGCAAAAGAACACGGATTGGTTCTGATAGAGGACGCTGCAGAAGCTTTTGGATCTACATTTAACGGAAAAATGCTGGGGACATTCAGCGACTCCGCAATATTCAGTTTTTGCCAGAACAAGATCATAACCACAGGTGAGGGCGGAGCAGCTGTGACAGATTCCAATGAAATTTACGAGAAATTGAAACTTTTGAGGTCACACGGAAGATTAGAAACTAGCAGAGATGGGTATTTCTCATCTACCGGGGATACGGAGTACACAGAAGCCGGTTACAACTACAGAATTCCCACCATATGTGCCGCTATTGGCCTTTCCCAGATGGACAAGATAGATAAGATCATAAAAAAGAGGATATCCAACGCGAACTACATGAACGATAAACTTTCTAACGTGAAGGGTGTGACGGTTCCTATACCAACAAAAAACTTCAAACACGTATACCAGCTTTACACGATCAAACTCGAGAACGATAAAATAAGGGATTCCCTCCAGAAACACCTGGCAAAGAACGGCGTAATGACCAAGGTTTATTTCAACCCTATTCATCTGAAAAAACTTTACAGGGAAAGATATGGGTACAAAGAAGGGGATTTACCTATAACGGAGGATATCTCAAGAAGAGTCTTAACGCTTCCCATGTATCCTGACCTTTCAAAAGAAGAGATGGATCACATCTTAGACAAGATAAGGTTGTTTTTTAAAAGACAGTTCAATAAATAGTTTTATTAAAAAGCATATACTATTCATATTTGGTGCTTGACAATGGCAATGAAAAACATATTCAAGGGAAAAAACATCTTGGTAACCGGAGGGACAGGCTCTATAGGGTCTGAAATAGTTTTCAGTTTATTGAAATACAGCCCAAAAGTAATCAGGGTTTTGGACAACAACGAATCAGCCTCCTTTTATTTACGCCAAAGACTCGGAAAAAACGTAAAGAAGGTAAGGTTTTTAATCGGGGACGTCAGAGACAAGGAAAGGTTGAAAAGGGCGATCGATGATATAGATATAGTTTTCCACGCAGCCGCGCTAAAGCATGTCGACATCTGCGAATACAACCCCTTCGAATCGGTAAAGACGAATGTTTTGGGAACCCAGAACCTCCTTGAGGCTGCGCTTGACGGGAATGTTGAAAGGTTCATAACGATAAGCACGGACAAGGTCGTGAACCCCACCAGCACGATGGGGACAACCAAACTCCTGGCAGAAAGACTGACCATAGATGCCAACTATTACAAGGGTAAAAGGAAAACCATATTTTCATGCGTACGTTTCGGTAATGTAATGGGGTCAAATGGTTCAGTGATACCATTATTTAAGGAACAGGTCAAGAACGGCGGACCCCTGACGGTCACCGAACCAGATATGATAAGGTTTATGATGTCAATGAGGCAGGCAGTGGACATGATTCTTAACGCAGCGAGTATGATGCATGGAGGGGAGATATTCATATTCAAGATGCCCACAATAAAATTGAAAGACCTAACCAGCGTGATGATAGAGGAACTCGCCCCAAAATACGGACATAAGAAATCCGATATAGGTATCAATAAGATAGGGATCAGGAGAGGTGAAAAACTATACGAAGACCTTGTAACAGATGGTGAACTTAAACATACTGTTGAAACAAGGGACATGTTCATAATACTCCCTGATGCCCCTGAAGAGCACATCAGGAAACCAGCACACAGGGGAATCGAAAAAGTGAAATCAAAAAGCTATTCCTCCAAGAACACGAAAACCCTTTCAAAGGGTCAGATAAAAAAACTTCTTCTGAAAGAGGGGCTAATTTGAGTTCTATAAACTTATAAAAATTCTTCTATTGTATAACTAACTATGAAAATTGCTGTTACCAACCCTCCTTGGTGTGAAAATCCGGACAAGGCATGGGGAGTCAGGGCAGGGTCCAGATGGTCATTTTCCATAAACAAAAACCAGAAGTATTACCCATTCCCGTTCTTCCTTTCACATGCTGCCTCCCTTCTCAAAAACAAAACAAACCACGAAATAAACGTAACCGATGCTATAACTTTGAGGATACCGAGAAAGAAGTTTTTGCATAAAATCAGGGACAGCGACGTTGTTGTCATGGAGAGTTCTACAGTGACTTTTGAGGAAGATGTCAAAACCGCTAGGATGATGAAAAAGGAGAACCCCAAAACAAAAATAATTTTCACAGGTCCCCATGCAAAAGCGATGTATAACGATTACCTGAATTCGGGATTTGCGGATTATGTCTGCATAGGCGAATGTGAGAAAACATTAGTCGAACTTGTCAAGAGTTTGAACAGGGGCAATCCGGAGAAGGTTAACGGAATTGCCTTTAAAAGGAGGGGGAAGGTGATCAAAACCCCCGACAGAAATTCAATAAAGAATCTGGATACCCTCCCGTTTCCTGCATGGGAGGAATTCCCGATGTACAGATATAACGAGCCTTTCTGCAAGGGCGTTCCAAACGTCCAAGTCATGACATCCCGCGGTTGCATATATCAATGCCCATTCTGCATGTGGCCCCAGCTGATGTACAAGGAATGGAAATGGAGAGCATTTTCCGTGGATTACGTACTCGGGATGATAGACCACCTTCAAGATAATTATTATTTCAATGAATTCTATTTCGATGATGATACCTTTGATCTCAGGGACAAAAACGAGGCATTCAGGATGTACGAAGGTTTCAAGAAGAGGGACATACAATGGAGCACGATGTCGCATTTCGCCCCCCTGACTGAGAAGGAGATAAAGAAGATGGCAGAATCGGGAATGAGGGCCGCTAAGTTCGGCATAGAATCGGGATCGGAACGAATTCTTGAAACAACTTTGAAGAAAAAGGCGATATCAAAGGCGATGGTGAGGAGAAAATTGAAACTCTGCAAGGATTCTGGAATAGAGACGCACGTCACTTTTACCCTCGGTCTACCCAACGAGACTAAAAGGGATATATCCAAAACGATCGATTTCCTTTTCGAGCTTTACTCGAAGAATCTAATAGATACCGCGCAATTCTCGATAACTACACCATTCCCCGGAACCAAGATGTTCGAGTGGGCGAAGGAAAAGGGATACCTAAAATACAAAGACTGGAGCGATTTCGATGGCATAGACTGTAGTGTGGTTGATTACCCAAATCTAAAAAAAGAGGACCTGAAAAGATTAATGAGAAAGGCCGCAGCTCTTTCGAGTTTCCTTTACTACCTTAAAAACAGGGAAAGGATGGTATCCGGTTATTTCTTCCTGAAGGAACCTTTCGAAATTATAAAAAGATTCAACAGAGTAATGAAAATGATAATATGAAAATAATATGCATAACCGGTCTTCCGCTGTCCGCGCCCACAATCGAATCGCGTTTAATTCCGTTAATATCCAATCTAAGAGAACACCGGTTTGAGTTAATCATCCCAAAATCAAGTGGTGTCTGGAAAGAAAAGGAATATAGGCAAAAACTACCCGATCACATCAGCCTCGTTGAGTATGGCTCGAAGTTCATATACCCGTTTTTTTCTATAAAGAAAAATCTTTTCAAGGATTTTGATGTTGTATACGTCTCCAAGCTCAGCCGGCTTTCAAGCCTCCCGGGGTATGTTCTTTCGAAAATAAAGGGAAAACCTCTAATTGTCGATTGCGATGATTACGACTGGAGTTCGGGACCCATATCAAATAAAATCATAGGGAATTTCGTTATAAAGCACAACGATCACCTTATAACCGCTTCAAAGGAACTCAACAAAAGATACGGAGGAACATACATACCAAACACTACGGATCTGAACAAATTCAACCCTAGAAAGTATAACGGCAAAAAAATCAGAAAAAAATATGGTATCAAACCAACCGAAAAAATAATTATCTGGCCGGGGATTCTCCATTCCATAGTCGATATAAAATTTCTGGCAGAGATCGGAAACAAGTTGAAGGAATCACGTCTCATAATAGTTGGAAGCGGCGACAAATTCGAAAAGTTAAAAGAGAATGTTACATCCAAAAGGGTTATACTAGCAGGAATGGTATCGAAAGATGAGATGCCTAATTATTACGCAGCCGCTGATATCGGCGTTATCACTTTCCCCAAAACGGATTACCACATGTGTAAGTGCCCGATAAAACTCTTCGAGTACATGGCCATGGAGTTACCCATTTTCACAACTCCTGTGGGAGAACCAAAATATATGGTTGAAAAAACAAAATGTGGTTTCATCTGCGAAACCCCTCAGGGTTTCGTTGACAGAATAGAAAGTACCCCGAAAAGCGAGTTGGTCAAATTAGGGAAGATGGGGAGAAAATACCTTGAAAAAAATCAGAACTGGAAAATTCTTTCAAAAAAACTGAAAACTCTTTTATCCAATATTTAAAACTTATTTTTTACACACAACACAACCGAAAGACCATTCAGGTACAGTAATTATGTTGCCTATTATTTCAAAGCCGCCAACTGCTTCCACCAATCTTCTAAAACTCTCTGGAGTATAGACGTGTTTATGTGATCTATCAAGATTTATCGTATCCACACTAGAATCATCAGGGATTATGAAAATTCCAATACCTTTCCCCCTCAAAATCCTTTTGACCTCATTTAGAACCAGTACAGGGTCCGAAACATGTTCAAAGGAATGTCGAAAAATGATGGTATCAAAACTTCTTGGAGTGAAAGGAAGATTTTCTGCATAACCAACTACATCTGCTTTAGATGGAACACCGGACTGTCCACCATGGAGTCCTTTAACACCTTTAGGTCTAGGATCAATACCTATAGCATCTTTAGGAAACTTTCCCCCTCCGCATCCCACGTCAAGAATTTTACCGACCTTTAAACTTTCAGAAACAATTTTTTTTTCTGGGTCAATACCATATTTTTTTATAAATTTTCTCTTGTAAATACCTGCACTGGTACCATCCTTTTCCAATTTTCTTCTAAAAAGTTCTAACTGTTTTATCAACTTTATAACCAATATTGCAAGCCTTTCTTTCATATAACATCAAATTGTTCAACTTATTTGAAGGCTTCGTATATTTCTGTGAACACCTCTTTAAGACCTATTCTTATGTCCCAACCCGGAAAGTGTCTCTTGGCTTTGTTTATGTTTGATATCCACCATATATGATCAGCTTCCCTTTCCGGCCCTAAAACATAATTCATTTTCTTTCCCGTTATATCTTCTATCAGATCGAAGGATTCTAACAAAGATATGGAATTCTGACGGGCTCCCCCTACATTGTAAGCTT
>JAGMCY010000092.1 GCA_023128965.1 Candidatus Aenigmatarchaeota archaeon
CCAAAAGTCCCATGCTGAATGCAAAGGGTCTTTTTCCCTTTCAGATTCCCCGCCAGAGAAGCGCTTTTCCCGAACATGTTCCTGTCGTTAAGGACAACTATTAGATTTGGATCTTCCGTTTCTATGGCGTTGAGCATTACCTTGAAATATTCAAATGCTCTTAGGAAGAAATTGAAGAACAATATCATGAACTCCTTTTCCATTATCTTCCAAAGGTTGATGTTTTCATATTTCAAGGAACTCTTGAATTTCGAATCGTGTTTCAAATCGTTCCATGACTTTTTCAGGAATTTGCCTTTTCTATTTACTTCCTCGCTTATTTCATCTGAGGTGTAGAAAGACAAGTGATTGAATTCAATACCTTGCTGATTATATTTCAACTTGTCATCATAAAGTCCAACTACGAGAATTTCGGACGGGTTAAGTTCTTTTACCCACGGAACGATCATGTCGGAATGGTGACCGCTCCCCGTAAAGACCAGTACTTTCCTATTTCGATTCGGTTCCCTTTCCAATGAAACTCTGTAACCATTCAGCGTTTTTCTCTTTCTGAAAAACTTTATGACAGAGGGGAAAAACCTGTCAACGAGTCTTGACTGGGCTTTAATTGTTTTCAATCCCAATGATTTCAGGTTCGTGATTTCAACGCCTTTCTTTTCAGCTACCATGTTTGTCAATATGTTTAAAGCGTTATCACCACCGAAAGAGATGATCTTATCCGGTCTTTCGATATCTATCGCTTTCTCGATAGTAAAGAACAGCTCAAGTGAAGCAACAATGTAAAAAAATATCCCCTCTTCCGAAAGGTCGAACAAAGACGTGTTCTCAAGGGGAGTTAGCTCTTTTAGCTTTTTCGAGAAAAATGATTCGTCAAGTATTTCGAGAACACTTCTTTCTATCTTGTCGGTTTCGATTTTCGTTTCGTATTCCCGTATAAGTTTTGTTTTCAAATCATTACTGCTGAACAGATCTTGGGTTTCGATATCGGAACATATTACAAGCACGTCGTTTTTATTTCGAAACTTCTTCAGCTTTGGTATTACGAATTTCGAGTATAACATCTTGTTTATTTTTTTGTATCCCTCGAAAATCGAGGATTTTGTCGGGGGTGCCAGAAATTCGCTTATGTTGGCGAAAACTAGGATTTTTTCCCTTTCCATATTCCCACTTCTAAATGAGTTCCTTATAAATTTTCTCTAT
>JAGMCY010000093.1 GCA_023128965.1 Candidatus Aenigmatarchaeota archaeon
GATACCGGAGAAGAAAGTTTTAGTGAAAGGCATTAATGTCATTTAAAAATCTGAACGCTCACATTCCTTGTTCTCGGTCCGTCAAGTTCCAGGAAGAACAGGTTCTGCCAAGTCCCGAGGTTTAGCGAGGAGTTTTCGATTGGAAGGACGAGATAGGGCTTTATTATGGAGGATATTATATGGGCGTTCGCATTCCCCTCCCCAAGCCTGTTATGCTCATAATTGCCTTCCCTCGGGATAAGCCTGAGGATCGTTTTCTTGAAATCCTCCAGAAACCCGCTCTCCCTTTCATTCATTATCAAACAAGCGGTCGTGTGCGGGGTGAACACGAAACACATCCCTTCCTTCACTTTCGATCCCCTTACGATTTTTTCGATTTTGTCCGTTACCTCAAAGAGATCGAACGTCCCGCGGGTTTGGACTGAGAATGTTTTTGAGGGCATAATATTTATAACGAATTTAAGTAATATATTTATCTGGTTATTATGAAGGACGGGTGGAAGTTCTTTATCGGCCTTGGTGTCGGAGCGGGGATCGTTGTTATATTGATAGCTGTTTCTTTGCTCTCTTCCGGATTCACCTTCGGGAACAAGATCGCTGTCATAAACATCCGCGGGACGATCACTTCCACGCCTTCTTTCCTGATCGACGCCGTGACTCCTGACGATGTTTTTTCCATGATAAAGAGCGTGGAAGAAAACCCGAGCATAAGGGGCGTTCTCTTCCAGATAAATTCCCCGGGAGGTTCTGTTGTCGCTTCGAGGGAAATCGCCTACGCTGTCAAAAACATGGAGAAACCCACATTATGCTGGATGGGTGACATCGCCGCTTCCGGGGCGTACTGGATTGCTTCCTCCTGCGATTACATAATGGCCGATCCGTTAAGCCTTACGGGTTCTATAGGCGTGACCGCCTCGTACCTCGAGTTTTCCAAACTTTTCGAGAAATACGGGGTCACCTATGAGCAGATAACCTCGGGCGAGCGAAAAGACATAGGAACGCCTTTCCGGAACCTAACGGAAGAGGAACGGGAGAAGCTCGAATACATAACATCCGAAATCTTTGATTACTTCCTGAATGACATAAAGGAGAACAGGGATCTCACCGAATCCCAGGTTGAGCAGATAACTTCAGGGGACATCTTCCTCGGGAAGGATGCGGTCGGGTTGGGATTGATCGATTCCGTGGGGACAATCCAGGACGCGAAAGAAAAAGCGGAATCCTTGGCCGGTATAGAAAAAGCGAATTTCGTGACCCTGAAAAAGAAGGGGATTAGTTTGTTTGAATTGCTGGGGATGTTGTAGAACGGATGAAATATAACAGTGTTATATTTCTATTTATGTGCAAAATAAACCACAATTTCTTTTCGATTGTTAGAATCAACCCTCCCGAACCCGATCCTCTCCATCTGGATGAGCATGTTGGGTTTCAGGTTCGCTAGTTCCGGTTCGCCTAAACCTTCGAGAGCCCCGTCCTTCTTAACTATCCGAACCTTCACGTTCGGCTCGCTCACCCACTGGATTTTCTGCATGTCTTTCATAACGATATCCCCTGTATACCTCGGTTTCCTTCCCAGCGTTACGTTATACAAGTTCTTCAAACGGATTATCTTGCCCTTGAAGTTTTCATGATCTTCTTTGGAGATGTAGATTTTCGAATGTTCCAAGGGAATCTTTTTCTTTCCCCTTTCAGGGAAATCCGGGTGTAAAAGCTCGAACACTTCGCGTTTTTCCGGAGCGGAATCTATCGAAAGTTTAACGGGATCTACCACAACCATGTAGCGGTTCGCTATCGGATCTATCAGCTTTCGGTTCTGCGTGTCGAGGTTTTCCCAGCTCAATTCTATGTCATTCTTGCTCAGTCCGCACTGGAGGGCGAGATTTCGAATCGCTTCAGGCTGGAAACCCCTTCTCAGGAGAGAACGAATTGTAGGCAATCGGGGGTCGTCCCACCCGGACACCTTCCCTTCGGAAATCATCTCTTTGATATCCCTCGTGTGAATCTTCTCCCCGGGAAAGCGGATCATGCCGAAGTTTATCACATTAGGGAATTCCCATTTGAAAACATCCGCTATCGCTTTCTGCACAGCCGTGTTGTGTTCATGCTCTTTCCCCCTGAAGACATGCGTGACCCCCAGGTCATGATCATCAACAGCGCACGCGAAGTTGTACAAGGGCCAGACCGGGAATTTTTCGCCTTTCAGGGGGTGAGGGGTTTTGTTTATCCTGAAAAGCGGTGGATCTCGCAAAACAGGGTTCGGATCGCCCATCTTCCCCTTAAGGCGGAGAACGGAAGAACCCTCTTCCAGTTTCCCTGAAACCATGTAATCCCATAGCTCTAGGTTTTTCTCCTTTCCGTTTGCCCTGCACGGGCATTCGGATTTCGAGAGCTTGCATTTCCTGAAATTCTCGGTTTTGCAGGAACATACGTAAGCTCCTCCTTTTTCAATCATTTCCTTCGCGAATTTGTAGTAAAGCGGGAGGCGGTAGGATTGTAGAACGAGCAGGTCCCACTTCGTGCCCATGCGAAGCAGATCTTCCTTGATCCATTCGTACGCCTCCGGTTCGATCTTCCTGGCGTCCGTATCCTCCACTCGGACGATGAACTTCCCCTTGTACTTCTTCGCGTAGGCATGACTCAGGAAAACGGCGCGCATGAACTGGCCTATTGAGAGAGGTCCTGTAGGGGACGGGGCGAACCTCGTTTTCACCTTCCCCTCCTTCGCTCCCGGAAGATCGGAGAGAACTCCCTCTTCCTTACCCTCTCTTTTGAGCAGCTCAGGGGCGGATTTTTCGAGGGCCTTTTTCTGCTCGTCCAGGCCCATCACGTTGACCTGCTTTACAACCTGCTCGACAAGCGAGCGAGTTTCTTTGATGTTCGACCTCGCTTCTTGGGACTGGGAAATCACCTTCCCCAGGACAGCCGAAGCATTCGCCTTTCCCTTGTAGAAAACCGCGTTCTGCAAGGCGTATTTGAAAACGAGATCGCGAAGCTTCATAATCAGATATTTAAAAAGGGGAAATAAAAATTAATTGTGATTTCATGAGGTTCGATGAGAAGTGCAGGAACTGTATTTTCTTCAAAGGGAATGTCCCTAATGACATAGAGTGCGCGAATAACGACGGTTCCATCTGGGATCCCGGGCAACAGGCCTGCGACAACTTCACGAAGAAAAAATAGCTGGATTATGATATAGCGAATTTCTTCTTTATGCTCAGGTAGTAGTTTACGAACGAGGAATGCGCGAACAGCGACAGGTAAACCGTGAAGAACGTTCTGAAAACGAAGAAGAAAAGGCTTTCGAAAGACAGCAACGGAGACTGGCCTGCCAATAAACTATAAACGGTCTCCGGTATGGAACCCACCAGCCATATTATGATGAAGATCACGAAGTAAATTATGAGGAAAAGGAATGTGTTCAGCTTGTTCTTCATCACGAGATTCCACGATTTCCTTATCGACTCCACAGGTCCTGTTTTCTCGAGAACGCAGAATACAGGAGCGAGGATTACCATGAAAGACACGAACACCCCTATTACTGCTCCTATCAGAAGCCAGATCGCCCCTGCGATCAACATGAGTGTTTGTTGCGTAATTAAGGAGAAAACGATGAGGAGAAGCGCCCCGCCAAAACAGGCAATGAGGATGAGCATTATCACGATTATCGTTAACAGGAGGGGGAGGAATCTCTTCTTCGCGATATCGAAACTCTCGAGTATCGGTTTCCTTTTCCCATCATAAAACCACATGGAATTGTGGAAATACATGGACATGAGCAAGATCCCTATCAGCCAGCTTATGATCATCACGGGCACGAGGTAGGTCACGGAAACTATGAATT
>JAGMCY010000094.1 GCA_023128965.1 Candidatus Aenigmatarchaeota archaeon
AAGGACACCGCAAGAGTTCGAAATATCGTGACGGCGCAGCACACGAAAGAAGACCTCGATTTCGCGCTCGAAACGTATGAGAAGATCGGAAAGGGGATGAAATTAATCTAAAAGCCCGAAACCAGCAATTGACGACTTGGATTTATAGTTCAGGTCGTCGCCCGAAAACCCGGGCCGGTAGTCTAGTCCGGTTATGACGCCGCCCTTACAAGGCGGAGGTCGCCAGTTCAAAGGGCGTATGAAGCAGACAAGTCTGCTTCTGTCTGAAGCTCTGGCCCGGCCCATTACGGACGTATGACTGTTAGGGTGATTTGTATGGCAAAGGAAATGAAAAAAATACTGGTGACCGGTTCGGTCGGCCAGATAGGTTCGGAACTCGTTCCCGCCCTGAGGGCGAAATATGGGAATGAAAATGTAATTGCAACAGGATACAAGACAATGCCCGGCGAGTCCTTCCGAAATGCAGGGCCTTTCGAAATAGTTGACGTTATGGACAAGGATTCGTTAAGGGTTATAATTGAAAAGTATGATATCGATACGATCTATCATTTAGTTTCGGTACTTTCGGCCATGGGGGAGAAAAATCCCAATCTCGCGTGGGATGTGAACATGATAACATTGAAGAATGTTCTTGACCTCGCGAAAGAATATGAATTTTCGAGGGTGTTCTGGGCAAGTTCAATCGCTGCATTCGGCCCGAGCACCCCAAAGGACAACACCCCGCAGTTAACGGTAATGGACCCGAACACGATGTACGGGCTTACGAAGGTTGCCGGGGAACTTCTATGCAACTATTACTTTGTAAAGCACGGCGTTGACGTGAGAAGCCTTCGTTATCCGGGAATCATAAGCTACAAGACACTTCCGGGAGGGGGGACAACCGATTACGCCGTTGAGATTTTCTACGAGGCCCTGAAAAACAGGAAATACGCGTGTTTTCTGAAAGAGGACGCTACCCTCCCCATGATGCACATGCCGGATGCGATAAAGGCGACCATTGATATAATGCAGGCGGAACCTTCGAAAATAAAGACCCGGACGAGCTATAACCTGGCGGCGGTGAGCTTCTCGCCGAAGGAGATCGCGGAGGAGATAAAGAAACATATTCCTGAATTTGAATGTACATACGAACCTGACTTCCGCCAGAAAATCGCTGAATCATGGCCTAAAGTGATTGATGATTCTTCCGCTAGGAACGACTGGGGATGGAAGCACGAATTCGGACTGGCTGAAATGACGAAGGACATGCTCGAGAAGCTCGGTGAAAAGCTGGGAGTTAATCTGTAATTGATGTTTCTCCTAGGCGAGGGAAACCCTTTTAAAAGATAAATACAATTTTGTAATACTCTCTCGATACTCTGGGGTCGGTTTCATGGCAAAAGAGAAAATCACGCATGAGGAGCTGGTGGCGAAGTTTAACGAATTTCTAGAGAAAGTGTACAAGAAAGGATTGACAAAGGCCTCGAATGAGGGGAAACCCCTTGTTATTGATTTTAACAAACTTGACAAGTTCGACACAGATCTTTCCGACATGCTCCTCAAGAAGCCTGAAGATCTTATGGAGATCGCCTACGAGGCGCTGGAGGAGATAGAACTCCCCAACCCCGTAAAACTCAGGTTTATGGGAACCGATCTGACAAACATCCGCGATTTGCGTTCTAGACACATCGGGAAATTCATCTGCGTGGAAGGGACCGTTAGGAGGGCGAGTGAAATCCGCCCGGAAATAACCGAAACTATCTGGGAATGCCCTGACTGTAATACAAAAACAACTCAGCCAAGGAAAACGAATGTTATTTTTAAACCCTTCCAGTGCACGAAGTGCGGAAACAGGCAGAACCTCAGGCAGGTGGACAAGAAAATGATCGACACGAGGTGGATAACCGTGGAGGAGCCGTTTGAATTGACAGAGGGCGAGAGACCTTCGCAGCTGAACATTGTCCTGACGGATGATCTGGTTTCCTCCGAAGGCAGGAGGATAACGGACCCGGGGAACAGGATAAAGATGACCGGGATTTTGAGGGAAATCCCGAAGGGGAAATATTATTCGGCGAAACTCGATTTCTACCTGGATTCGAATCATATTGAACCGACAGAAGTCGGTCTGAGGCACCTCGAAATCACAAAGGAAGACGAGAAAAGTATAAAGGATTTAGCGAAAGATCCGCTTGTTTATGACAAACTCGTAGATTCAATCGCTCCCTCACTTTACGGGATGAGGGAGATAAAGGAATCGATTGTATTGCAAATATTCGGAGGGGTTCCGAGAACTCTGAGAGATGGTACGCATTTCAGGGGGAATATACATTTACTGTTGATAGGAGATCCTTCCTCTGGTAAATCCCAGCTCATGAAACTCATCCCGCAGCTCATCCCCAGGGGTAAATACGTGAGCGGGAAGGGGGTAACAGGAGCAGGATTGACAGCAACCGTGACGAAAGACGAGCAGTTTATGGGAGGCTGGGTTCTGGAGGCAGGGGCGCTCGTCCTCACGAACGGAGGATTGCTCGCTATAGATGAGTTCGAGAAGATGAATCCAGACGACCAGATAGCGATGCACGAGGCGCTCGAGCAGGGGAGCATTTCAATCGCGAAGGCCTCGATAGTCGCCACGCTTCCAGCACAGACATCCGTTCTCGCAGGAGGCAATCCAAAGTTCTCGAGGTTCGACCCTTACATGCCCATCGCGAAACAGATAACCATCCCGGATACGCTTCTCACGAGGTTCGATCTGAAGTTCGCACTGAGGGACGTTCCTGACGGTGAAATGGACAAAAAAATAGTTGATCATGTTCTGAAAGTGAGAGAACACGAATTCGAGGCGTCCACACCGACCATAAAGCCGGAACTCTTGAGGAAATACATCGCGTATTGCAGGCAAAACTGCAATCCAACCCTTACACCGGAGGCCGGGAAAATCTTCAGGAGGTTTTACATAAACACCAGGAAGCGGGCGGAGGGAGGAGGACCGATCCCAATCACGCTCCGTCAGTTCGAGGCGCTGATACGTTTGTCCGAGTCTTCCGCGAGAATACAGCTGAGCGATGTCGTTCGCAAGGGAGACGCGCAGCGCGCGATCCGGCTAATGCGTTTCTCTCTCCAACAGTTGGGTTTCGACACGGAAACAGGGCAGATAGATATCGACCGGGCGGAAGGGGCGGCCGAGACCTCAAGCGACAGGTCGAGGATACGGACCGTCCTCGACATAATCAATGACCTGTCCGAAAAGACAAAGGAAATCCCTATTTTCGAGGTCCAGAAAATCGCGAAAAAGGAAGGGGTGGATGAAGTGGACGAGATAATAGAGAAGCTGAAGCGCGAGGGCCTTCTCTTCGAGCCTAATCCCGGGTACGTGCAGAAGGTTTAAATTATTTACTTTCTATTTATTTGCTATGAGTGGACTACCTACTGTCTTCAGCGCAGGTTACTCAGATTCCCGATGGCGAAAATTTTTAGAAAATGTTAAAATTAAGTATGACATGTTAACTGGTTCTGAAAATTATAAAAAGGGACTACAATATTCTTACAGATTGAAAAAAGAAATTCCAGAAGGTTGAATTGTTAACAAATTTATACGTTCTTCGCCAATATTATCTTATGAACTGCCCAAAATGTAACGGGGGAGCGTACGTTGCAGATGAGGAAGCGATCAAGGTTCTGGAGACCACAACTCCCATCAAGGTTATAATGAGAGTCACTTATGCTTGCAGGTCGTGCAACGAGAGATTTTCAAGGATTTTCTGCGAGGACGTGGAAACTCGAAAGCGCCCGCAGGAATTCACAACCGCTCCGGGGATGCCGACAAGCGAGTACGCCGTCCAGCCGGGGGTGTCGACAACAGGGGAAACGAAAGAGCCCGCAGAAAGGCTGAGGTTCCTGGATAACATATAATACGTCAATAACAGCGATTTCTAATTTAAACGTAGATGTAATGTTTTCCAAAATCTTTTGGTTCAACGATTTTTCCCTCAACAAGTGCCCATCTCCCATATGGATCTACATAGTTAACGGGTTCCAGTACGGGATCGCATGCCTCGTTATGATTGCAAGGATATAGCCCGAGAAACCATGTACCGTTTACCTTTCTTATTGACCCTAATGGCGTATCTAAATTTGTTGCTTTGTAGAGCTGCCATAGTTCTGGTACTGGTGTATAACCTGCCATAGTCCTTCCTCCTTATACGCTGAAACTCTTACAGAAGGAGATCGTTTAGGCCTTGGAACGACCCACCTATAATTTGTTTCTGAATCTTTAAATAGCTTTCCCTATAGCGATTTAGATAGAAAAAACTGAATGTGTTTCGAATACGCCCGATGTTCCCTGAGCTAAAGGAGAGATTAAAAAGAAGCCCATCCATAATTGGTAACGGGGATTTAAATTGATTTCTATTCTCCAAAAAATGTTTTCGAGTCTATTCGACTTTTATGTCGATGCAGAATTTCACGACCTTAGGTCTGTATTCGGAAACCTTGCGGACTTTCATGGACTTTGCCTTTCTTTCTACCGTTTTGAGGTCGACTTCCACTATTTCCTTTATGTCCTCTATCGCGTCTTTCGAGGACCAGAAGTAGTAGTGTATAAAGCCGCCTTTTTTCTTGAGACAGTCAGCGGCCAGCCCGATGTATTCGTACGCTCCCTTGGGTAAAGGCATTACGACCCTGTCGCACTTCCCTGAATATTTCATGCATTCTGTTTCCACGTCCCCCAATATCGGAACTATCTTGTGGCCGAGCTTGTTGATCCTCACGTTCTCAATTATGTACCTGTAGGCGTCCGGGTTTATCTCGATGGCGTAAACCTTCTTGACCTTCGGCTGGTTTTTCGCTATGGTGAGAGCGTAGGGACCAGCGCCTGCGAACATCACCATTACGGTCTCGTTCGCTTTTACCTGTTTCGCTATCCTCTGGCGTTCGGTCCCCTCCCTAGGGGAGAAATAGATCTTTCGAACGTCCAGGCGTATCCGGAGCCCGTGTTCTTTGTGTTCTGTCTCCTTTTCATCCCCGTGGATCAGTTTGAAATCGCGTAAGCGGTAGACTCCTTCCCTCTCGCTCTCCTTTTTGTAAACAGTCCGTATGTTCGGGTGTACTTCAAGGAGAGCGTCTACAACATCCTTTTCCCTGTGAGAAAGCGAATCCGGTATCTCGAGTATCGCGACGTCCCCGATTATGTCGAACGAGCCCTTTACCTGTTTAAGATCGTTCTCGGAGAATCGTTTCTCAAGGATCTCCCTCAGCCTCATATAATAATACTATGCAGGCCGCTATAAAAAATTTCAGCAGGACCGAAAAATTATTAAAACCCTGAATAGAATATAATTCTGAGGGTTTTGCATGCTAGATTTCGAAATGGATATGGACCTTGAAATGCTCAGCGACTCGTTTCTGGAGGAGATGGAAAAAATAAAGGATATGGTAGAAGAAATCTCGGATTATCAATCAAGCGAAGAAGAGGACGAGGAGGAATCCGAGTACAGGGAGGTTTACGGGGGAACGAAGGAGGAGATGAAGGAATACCAGGAGAAGTTCAGGGAATACGTGGAGAGGATTAAGGAAGGCCTGGAGAAGATTTACAGGGACATGGAAAAGAACAAAAGGAACGAAGAGATCGAACCCAAGATGAAAAGCCCGTGGGAGAGGGGTCACAAGCTCGGTTGCGGATGTCCGGGGTGTACCGCGTATAAGGAGTTTTACGGCATAAAGCTGGACGAGAACAAGAATTACCAGAGTTCGCACACGAAACCCGACCTCAAGCTCGCAAGCAATAAACCAGAAAAGAAAAAGTACAGCAAGGAAACGGATTCAAGACCCTGCGGCGGGAAGCATTATCATTTATTCCACGGGGGGGAAGCTGAACTGAAAACCGTTCTCGGGAACCACATGAAGAGGTTTAATTTCAAACCGATGGGGTATTAATTAATAAAATCAACATACTAATTACTAGTGATATTCATGCTGGAGTTGAAGTTCGATCTTAAGAAGGGAATATTCGCAGACGAAACAGAAACAGTTGAAAAACTAGCGAGGGACTTCTTCGGGGACAGGGAAAAGAATAAGCTTTCGCTTCTTCCGGAAGAGGCGATGTACCTCCTTCTCTTCAGGAACGCTGTCGTGCTCAACGGCAGGGGGAAGGAAGTGAATTTCAACAAGCTGGCAAGACACTTCATCAAGAAGGAACCTAGACTGTTCATAAGGTATAACGCTTACAGGGACTGGAGGGATCGCGGTCTCGTGATAAGGAGATTCAGGCTGAACATACAGGGAAAGCATTCGAAAAAAACGTACAAGAAATACCCTTCCCAGAAGTTCAAGTTTGGGAAAATCAAAGCGAAGGCGTACTGGTATCATGACTCGCTTTTTTCGGTTCTGGACAAGGATAAGGCAGGGAAAGACCTCTTCGAGAAATACTGGATCGGGCAGTACGGAGTCTACAAGCAGGAAAGGGGGAAGCAATCCAAGCTCGACTTCTTCGAGACCCTTTTCCTCACGAAACACTTCGGCGTGGAGATCGTGAACAACGAAACGGGAAAGAAAATGACTTACAATGAAGTTTTGAGAGACGTGGTGAAGAAAAGGGAATACGCGAAACAGCTGTATGAGATATACGAGGATTGGCGAATGAAGGCGTACGTGGTTAAAACAGGGTTCAAGTTCGGCTCTCATTTTCGTATTTACTTTCCGGGGGCTTCCCCTGTGAAAGAGGATAAATGGATACACTCCAGGCACGTTCTGCACGTTTTCCCGAAAGATCAGAAGCTCCTGATTTCTGAGTGGTCGCGCGCTGTCCGCGTGGCGCACGGGGTGAAGAAGACGTTCATACTCGGAATACCCGAATTGAAAGCGAAGGATTACATAGACTTTCCCGTGGATTTCGTGGCTTACAGGAGGAAGAAAGGGAAAGGTGTATGGGTTCGCGAAACCCCGAAGGACAAGCCGAGGTATATGCTGGTTTCGGTTTCCGAAGATGAACACATCGGAGGGATAGAGCTCGCTTCCTTGCTCAATAAGGCGAGAGAAAACGGTCTGAACCTCTTGCTTTCGATCACGGACAGGGAAACCTCGATAACTTATTACGAGCTGAAAAAGATAATTCTCCCGAAATCTAAATACGAGTATTACGAAATAGAGTGGTTCAAGCCTTGAGCTCGAGCAGTTCTTTCATCCCTTTTTCGTGCCCCGCTCCAATCACGCAGACTATTTTATCGAACTTTTTACCGAGCTCTTTCAGGTTCTTTGCCATGACAGCGTTCCTCTCGCTGACCAGAATCCTGTAGAAACCGGGGAGTTCTTTCTTGAGATAGCCCATCGCCTGCTTGATTATTTCCTTCGGGGGGACGAGGTTGAGATTGAACTTGTGTTTCTTTCCGAAGGGGA
The DNA here is from genome assembly GCA_023128965.1 of Candidatus Aenigmatarchaeota archaeon. Taxonomy (GTDB): domain Archaea; phylum Aenigmatarchaeota; class Aenigmatarchaeia; order QMZP01; family QMZT01; genus JAZGEG01. The sequence goes on from JAGMCY010000094.1 coordinate 7,372, forward strand.
TCGCGATGCCCAGAACGCCCATTATCAATAGCTTGAAAAGTGTGAGTTTCTCGGAAAGCGAGGTCTTCCGTATTTTGAAAAGCGTGATTTCTATCGGCCGGTCTATGAGCGCGATTGTTATTCCCCTTTCCCTCCCCATCCCGATCGCCTCCATCATTTCAGAACCGGGGAGAATCCCTGTCTTCTTCCCGAAATAATCCTGGAATTTTTTGAGAACCCAGTAAATCAGGAAGGTGGGGAGGCCGAGTACTCTTATCATATCCAATGTGCTTTCGCTTCCCCTTTCTTTGAGATAGTGATACCTGTTTATGTCGAGTTCGACCGCTACGCAGTCCGGTTTCTCATTTTCGATAGTTTTCCTAACTCTCTCCAGGCTCTCCCTCGCGATGTGCGAGGTGGGGACTAGGATTATTTTTGCCATAATATATAAAACCAGTTGTAAATTAAATATTATGAAGCTGAGGATGGAGAGAAACGTCACTCAACGGGTTAAGAAAGCGAAATTGCATCACCACACGCCCATAACCAAGCCGGCTGATTCTGAAATATCTGTCTTTGAGAAACATCTTGAGAGGGCAATGAATGGGGGGAAATATCCGAGAATCCTGATAATAGGCTCAAGCCCTGAACTGCGGAACCTAACCGCAAAAATGAAACTCAGAACGACCGTGGTCGCGGATGACCTTGATGTCATAGAGAGGATGGCGAAACTCATGAAAAGGAAGAACGAGAATGAGCAGTGGCTGGAAGGCGACATCCTCTCGCTTCCCTTAAAGGAAAACACTTTCGACGTGGTTTTCGGGGACCACGTGGTTTCGAACCTCCCGCCCTTCAGCAAGGAGAAGTTTTACAAGAGGATGAAGGAGATTTTGAAAAGGGAGGGCTTCGCCGTCATCCGGTCGGTGATCTTCAGTAAAACAGAAAAATCTTTCGAGGGGAAGATTTCGAAACACTTCAGGATCGTGGAGAAGGAATTCGGAGAGGGAGGCGTCTTCGCCGGGCACTTCCCTATTTATTTCATCAGACCTAAGTAATTGAATTAAGGGGTGGAAAAATGAAGAGTGTTTTGGAAGAAATCAAAAAACAGAGCCTGACTTTAATGACAGCGGCTTTCGCTTTTGTGGCAGCTCTAGTCTGGAAAGACGCGATATCTGCGTGGCTGAAGCCGTTATACGAAAGTGCGGAAGGTGCGATGGGTCTTACAATCGCGGCACTTGTGGTGACTGTGGTTGTTGTTGTAGTAACGATAATACTAGCAAAGCTATTTGCTCCGAAAGAAGAGAAGGAAGCTTAATATTGCAAAATACCCAAAAAATACTTTATGGGCAGGCTGACCTGGGCTCTTATAATTCTGAACGTTATAGTTTTCGA
>JAGMCY010000095.1 GCA_023128965.1 Candidatus Aenigmatarchaeota archaeon
CTCTTTTTGGCGTATTCCAAAACACCTTTGGATATGTCCACTCCATATCCTATGCCCAATGAATCTGCAAATCTTCCTGTCCCCACGCCTATTTCGAGGGAGTTCTTGCAATCCTCATTTTCAATGAGCCTGTTGATGCATCCCAGCTCTATTTCGAATAACCTCCTCCCCCTCTCTTTCTCAAACCATTTGTCATACCTATCTGCATGAGTGTCGAACAAGTCCATTACACTTAGCCCTTCGATCATGCCTATCCACGCAGCCTTCACTTAATGTATTTCTTTAATTTTTCCAGAATCTGTTCTTTCGGGACCGCCCCCAATATCTGATCAACCAGCTTCTTTTCCTTGAATACCAGAAGCGTTGGTATTCCCTGTATTCCGAATTTCGGGGCAGTTGACATGTTGCGATCGACATCCATCTTCCCGAAAACCACTTTCCCCGATAGTTCTTTCGCCAATTCTTCAATAATCGGAGCGATGATTATGCACGGCGGACACCTCTCTGACCAGAAATCTACAACAACCACTGGATATTTCCCGATGATTTCATCAAAGTCCTGATCGTTTACCTCTATCGGTTTGTCCGGATATTCGGGTTTTCCCATCATTTCTTCGAGTTTCCTTTTCCTTATCTCTTCAATTTCCTCATCCATTTACTCACCCCTTGTATCCTGAATATATAATACTATGTTAAATCTATTTACCTCCTTTATTTTTATGTTATTGGTATCGTATTCAGCCTTTTCCATGAATTCCCTGATTTCTCTCTTTCCATAATATTTTTCCCTCACGCCCGTTTCCGCTTCCCTTCTCCAATCTATTATTATCGCTTCCCCGTCTGGAGCTAACATTCTTTTTATTTCTTGGAGTGATTTTACTGGATCAGAAAATTCATGCAGGCTCCTGAGACAGAAAATGAGGTCAAAGGAACGGTCTTCCAAAGGGATGTCTTCAGCTTTTGCAGTAATACATTTTATCCTGTGGCTATAACCGTCCCTTTCTATGTTACTTCTCGCGTACTCTGCATGCAGGTCTACACAATACAATTCTGAAGATTTGTTTCTCTCTGCGAGCTTGATGAGAAGTTTCCCGTCACCGCATCCAACATCAAGTATCTTTTTGCGATTTTCACCTCTTTCCAGAATAAAATCTTCCATCACGTCTTCGTCAGACATTCTGACTCCACCTGTTTACTAAAGGCACTCTGAATTTTTATAAAGGATTT
>JAGMCY010000096.1 GCA_023128965.1 Candidatus Aenigmatarchaeota archaeon
GAAATTATCAACAGAACCGAAATATATAACGCCCTCGCTTACATTTCCGGAAGAATATACTTTGTCAGAGGTTTTGAAACGCCATAATTCCTTACCAGTGTCACTGTTAACGCAGTAAAGATATCCATCAAAGGAGCCGACCATTACTTTATCCTCATAGAATTTGGGTTGTTCTATTATGATCCCGCCAGTCTTGAATCGCCATTTCTCTTCCCCTGTCTCTGTTTCCAGGCAGTACAAAAAGCCTTCGCATGCCCCGAAGTAAACCTTGTCACCGCGTATACCGCAGTAAGAAACGCTCCCTCCGGGTCCTACTTCGAATATCCTAGTGAACTTCTTGGTCTTCTTAACCGTGAAATCCTCTAATTCCGTTTCAAAGTCACGAGTTTCGAAATCAAATCCAAATTCCATAGTCTAGAATTGGCAAAAAGTTTAAAAAGAGTATATTTATTAATATAGACCTCAAATATTAGGAATATTGCTAACGTTTGGTGAGAAGATGCCTGTTAAGACGAGGAAAGATGATCTTGCGAAGCAAATGCTTGTGGACAGGACTGAGTATCTAACTTCTGGAGTGCACATAGGAATGAAGACTTGCACGAAATACATGAAGCAGTTCGTCTACAAGATCAGGGATGACGGGCTCGCGGTTTTTAACATTCAGAAGGTTGACGAGAGGATCAAGCTGGCAGCAGGGTTCCTTTCGAAGTTCGATGACATTTTGGCAGTATCGAGGAAAGGGAACGGCATGGTTCCCATCAAGAGATTCGCAGAGATCGTGGGCGGGAAAGCAGTGGCAGGGAGGTTCCCTCCGGGGACTCTCACAAACCCCTCGTTCCGGGAGTTCTACGAGCCGGATGTTGTCGTGGTCGTGGATCCGCTGATAGACAGGCAGGTCATCCTGGAGGCGAAGAAGAAGAGGATCCCTGTTGTAGCCTTATGTGACACGTTTAACGACGGGGGTGATGTTGATTTCGTCATCCCCGCGAACAACAACGGGAAGAAGTCCCTCGCCCTGATATTCTGGGTTCTCACGAGGGAGATACTCAAAAACAGGAAGGGGATAAAGGATAACAAAGAGTTCAAGCACACGATAAAGGACTTCGGGGGCGAATGAAATGAACGTGAGATCGCAGAAAAAGCTCGCGGCGAAGATAATGAAGGTCGGTTTGTCCAGGACAAAGGTTTCGAGCGAGAAGGAACTGGAAGAGGCGATAACCAGAAACGATATCAAGAGGCTGATCGTCAAGGGCGTTGTAAGGAAGATTGAAAAAAAAGGTCCTCGTAAAGAGGAATCTAAATCCCGCAGGGAGCAGAAGAGAAAGGGCAGGAGGAAGAAAGAAGGGAGCAGGAAAGGTAAGGCGTATTCTAAAAAATCAAGCAAGACTCACTGGATGGAAAAGG
>JAGMCY010000097.1 GCA_023128965.1 Candidatus Aenigmatarchaeota archaeon
TGGTGAACGCCTCCCACGATCAACCCAGCGATATGAGCGATATCAGCCATCGAGACCGCTCCAACATCCTCCGAGATTTCATGGAAGGCCTTGAAATCGAACTCCCTGGGGTATGCTGTCGCCCCTGAAACGATTATCTTCGGCTTCTCTTTTTTCGCTATCTTTCGTACCTCATCGTAGTCTATAAGGTGGGTTTTCGGGTCAACCCCGTACTGGACGACCCCGTAAGCCTTACCGGAGAAGTTGACCTTGTGGCCGTGCGTTAAATGCCCTCCCTGCGCGAGGCTCATTCCCATGAGCGTGTCACCGAAATCCATGAGCGCGAAGTAAACGGCGAGGTTCGCAGGCGAACCGGAGTAGGGTTGAACATTCGCGTGTTCGCAGCCGAACAACTTTTTCGCCCTCTCAATCGCGAGATTCTCTATCTGGTCTATGAACTCGTTCCCGCCGTAATACCTCTTCCCGGGGTAACCCTCGGAATACTTGTTGTTGAAAACCGAGCCTAACGCATGGAGAACTGATTTGCTCGGGAAGTTTTCCGAAGGTATGAGTTCGAGCCCTTCATTTATCCTCCTGGTCTCGTCATTTTCTAACCCAAAGACCTCGGGATCCACGTCCTTCAAATTGTCTTTCCACATTCAAACCATCTATAAAATTTTTATTATTAGATGTTTGTTTGTGGTTTTTAAAAGCATTTTGTGGCATTTCTTTCCCCAGCTAATTCTCATAAATTACCTGTGTTTTTCGGCTTTCGGGTGCTCGTGTTTTAATTTACCTCTTATTTTCAAATGATTCATGTGCATCGTTTTCTCTTTAAGGAATTCCTTTAATTTCATTCCGTGTTTCTCTATCAATGTTGAAGCGCACTCTCCGCCCAAAAAGTACGGCATCAGGACGTATGTCGCTCCGCTTTCGTACAACTTTATTGCTCCCTCAATCTGCTGGGACACGACGATTATTATCGCATTTTTATTGGTTTCTCTGACTCTTTTTATAAGCAGGAGATTGGTCTCGATATCGGGGACTGTTGAGATTACCATTTTTACTTTGGAGAAATTTAACTCATTCAGCAATTCGATATCATTCACATCTCCGTACTTGCATTCATAACCTTCTTTCGCCAAATTAGTTATTGTTTCAGGGTCATAGTCGATAATGAGGAATTTTTTATTGAACTTCTTGATAGATTCCAGCAAACTGAAACCTATCCTATCAAATCCGAACAAAAGGATATGGTAATCTTCACCTTTGTGATAGACGTGCTCGTCTACTTTCCTCCCCCTTCTTTCAAAAATATTCAGATATTTGGAAATGTGCGGATATAGTTTATTGGCATGCGTTATCATATACGTAGAGCCTAATATTGTCATCAGTCCTATTGTAGTTACCATTGACAGTATCTCGGTTGAGATATGTCCTATTTTCACACCCAGGGCCACCAATATTAGCGAAAACTCGCTTATCTGGGCCACGGTCAGGCCCGCCAGAAATCCGTTTCTTTTGGTGTATTTGAGCAGACCCATCAGAGTCATTACTATGAGTGGGTTTCCTACAAGGATGAATGCTGAAAACACCACAATGGGCAGCAAAAATTCCGAGATGTCCATAAAAATCATCTGCGAACCAAGCAGAACAAAAAAGAAAAGAATGAAAAAATCTCTTAACACGTTCATCTTTAATTTAATTTCGTAGTGATAGGGAGAGATGGACAGCAATATCCCCGCAAGCAGCGCCCCGATTTCTATTGAAAAGTTTAAATAACCAAAAACAACCGTCATCAATAACAGCCATCCTATGGAAAAAAGCAATAAAAATTCCTGGGATTTGGCAGCCGCCTTCATAATTCTCGGCAAAGCAAAAACGCTGAAAAGTGCGATAGATGATAATATCCCCACTCCGATTAAAACTGTTTCTATGGTAACGGTCATGATATCAAGTCCGCCAGCGGGAGAGGATATTATCATTAAAATTAATATCGCAATCACATCCTGTACAAGAAGGAAACCCACCGATATCCTGCCGTACAGGGTCTGCAGGTCGCCCTTGTCCGAAAGCAGCTTTACAATTATAATAGTGCTGCTGAAAGTTAGCGCTATGGAAATATACAGAGCAGAGATATCAGAGAACCCAAAAAATTTTGCAATTGAAAATCCTATGAGAGTGGTGAACAGCACCTGACCTACCCCTGTTATGAGGGAGACTTTCCCGACGCTTTTCATCACCCTTGGGTTCAGGCTAAGTCCTGCTATAAACAACAGAAACACTATTCCAAACTGTGAAAAAGTCGCCACCATGTCAGTGGACTTGACAATGTCCAGGAAAAAAGGGCCTGCGAGAACACCTGTGATTATGTAGCCTATTATGAGAGGTTGCTTGAGCAGCTTCATGAACCCAGAAACAGCAACAGCGAGAATGATAATTATGCTTAACTCAATAAATACGCTTTCTATCATTTACAAACCCCTGTATTATTTCTTTGATTTCATCAGGCCATATACTAATTCAAATACGTCCAATTCGCCAACAAGTTTGCCGTTCTTGCATACAGGAATATCCTGAATCTTGAAAACCTCGGCAACTCTCAGTGCATCTTCCAAGCTGTCATCCAATTTTACTATTTCCGGTTCAGTCATCACGTCTTTAGCTGTTTTTATGTTGCTTTTGTGAATGAAAAATAAGATTTTATTCGGGCTTATGTCAGGTCTTACGGAGGTGAATATTTCATTAACCGTTATCAATCCAGTCAGATTTTCGGAATCATCCACAACGTACACGTTTCTCCTTTTTTTGTTCTCCATGAAAATCTTTACTACTTTGTTTATTGGTGTGTTGGGTTTGACTGTATCCACCTTCTCTGAAAATTTTTTATAAACGTCCCTTACTTTCATGCTAACGCCCCTCTCATTAACTGTACGTTTAACCGGCCGGGTAGTTAACTATATAATTTTTGTTTTAAGAAGAATATAAAGATAAATTACGGTTCGCTGAATCATATTTTTTGCACAAACATATCCAGTCCCATTGCCTAAAGCTTTTAAGTAACTACCAATAAGTTAAAAATATGCTATACAACGAAAAAGCGCTCAGACGCCTTGTCACAAGGATAAATATGGAAACGCCTTTATCCTACTTGATAAAAGGAAGGGGAGCGGAGAAAATCTATCGTTCTCTAGGAAGGGAAGTGGGCGGAGGATTTGACGTTGAAGGAAAAGTGGAAAGGATAATAAAAAGGGGTGATTATTCAGTCGTCGCAGAGGTGATAGGAGGCGTTGTTGATTTCCCTGAGTTTAGATTCAAGAAAGAAGTATACGGGAAAAATACAGACTTTCCCACTGAAATCAAAACGGAAATTTTCACCACTCACGATATTGAAGATTTCAAAAGGTTTTACGGTATAGGCTACGGAAAGGCAGAAACCTACAGATCCGTTTTGAATAAAAAATTGCTAAGAGAACAATGGGCGGTCGGTCTTTTTAAGATAGTGGCAAAAAGTTTATTTCCCAATAGAGTAAAGTTGAAAGAGGAGAAAGAATTAGAAAAAACAACAGGCAGGGCGGTAGAAATTCTAAGAGAGAAATACAGACCAAAAATATGGCGTTACGTTCATGAAAAACTGATTGAGTTATCTTGAAGGCCTCCCGGAAAAATCAACCTTTATGTATTTCGCGAGGAGAGGGTGGACCTTTTTCACTTCATTGTAAATGTCCCAGGCGATTTTTCTGTATGAAATGTGCCCCTCCTTGCCCGAACGGAGTTTTATGAAGTGGTAGAGTTCGCGGAGGTTCCATGTGAAGAGTGTGCGCTTTCGAAAAGCCAAGGGGACGACATACTGAGCTTCCTTGGGGGATTTCTCGCGTATTTTTTCGAACGCAGAACTAGCGGAATCCATCGCTTGTTTGAACTTATTTCCGAACCCGATTTTTACTATTTCCTTTGGGATCTCGTAACCATTTGCTGTTGTTAGCTCTTGGTTGGTCTGCGTGCATATGCGATGTCTTTGTATATCCCTGAACGCCCCGTAATCTATGAGGATGTCGAACGTGTAATAAACGTGTTCGAGCTCACGCATGGGAATGTCGTGAACGCCCATCCTCTTCAAATACTCGTCAAAGACCCTTTGTTTTTCTTTCCCGTCCATTTTACTAACATTCTTCATGATGCTTTCATACGGACGATGGGAATACCTGTAAATAATAGAGGAAACAAGCCTGTTCTCCGCATCCTTATCATAACCCACGAGCGTTACAGGCTTGTTTTTGGCTTTCTCTTTGATTTCAAGTCCTTCGCAGAGCCCTTCCATCGCCCTGCCCGTTTCTTGGATGTAAGGATTAAAATCAGCGTACTTCACAAGCGTGGGGATGATTTTAACAACCTCTTTCTTTACGTTTTTCCCGATCTCTTTCATCTCGGGGAGCGGGTGGGAGAGAAGCTTTCTTATCATGTGTTCAAGCGAGCGGGCGTTCACCGTCATCCCGAGGTTCGTCAAAGTCGCGGCGGGTAGGACGTATCGAGCGACGTCGCAGGCCCGAGCCTTCGTGACGTTTTCGTAAATCTTTTCATCCATTCCCTTTGGCTTGGGATGTTTCTTTCGAAAGTAACCGATCATTTTAGGCATGATCTCGAGATACGACCCGAAAAGCATTTCGCATGTTTTTTTGTAAACTTTCGCTAGTTCTGAACTAACGACATTTGCAGGCCTGTAGTACTTCTCATGATCGAAAATCTGGTAGCGGGTGGACTTCTCCGTGAAAGAGGCGAGCCTGGTATCTTCTATCGCTTTCGTGGCGAGTATCGAGACGTTCTCAAGAGCCACGCTCGCGACCGCGTGTTCCGCCACGCTAGAATGTCCGTAACCCACGACCCACTTCTCATGGAATTTTTTCGCTTTCTCCTTCGCCTCTCCATACTCAACCCCTTTATCTGAATAAACCCTTACCAGTTCTCCTATGTCCAAATCCTTGCTCTTGATCAGTTTCAGGAGGTTCTCCCTGAAGCTTAGCGGACTTCGTGAGACGTAAGCGAAAAGGACGGCGATCACTTCCGGAGGAAGGTTTTTAATAACGTAAACATCGCTGTCCACATTCGAAACATGGTTTTCCAGAACCGCGATATCCTCTTTTGAAAATCCCATACCACCAACCCACACAAAAGATTTACCTCCAAATTTTATAAGTATTTATGCTCGGAATAGAAACAACGGGTTAAATTTATAAATAATCACGTAAAGGTAATAAATATTTTGGTGATTTGGATGATAGCAGATGACACTCTCAAAA
>JAGMCY010000098.1 GCA_023128965.1 Candidatus Aenigmatarchaeota archaeon
TTAGAACTGGCGACAGACCTCGCAGAAAGACACAGGAAGCCTCTCGTCCCTGTTAATCATTGCATTTCACATATTGAAATCGGTCGCCTGACCTCGGGGTTCAAAGACCCGGTTGTGGTTTACGTTTCCGGCGCGAACACCCAGATCATTTCCTTCTCCGAAGGTCGCTACCGAGTGTTCGGGGAATGCATGGATATCGGGGTGGGGAACGCCCTTGACAAGTTCGGCCGATCGGTTGGATTGGATTTTCCTCAAGCGCCGAAGATCGAGCAGCTCGCGAAGAAGGGGAAGTGGGTAGACCTTCCCTACGTGGTGAAAGGGATGGATTTGTCTTTCTCCGGGATATTGACTTCATGCATCCAGAAACACGAAAGGGGGGAGAAGCTCGAAAACCTCTGCTTCTCGATCCAGGAAACCTTCTTCTCGATGCTGGCCGAGGTGACCGAACGAGCGCTCGCTCATTTGGGGAAGGAAGAGGTTCTGCTCACGGGAGGGGTCGCCGCCAACCTTCGCTTACAGGAGATGCTCGGGACCATGGCAAAAGAGAGGGGAGCGAAGTCCGAAACGGTTCCTAAAGAATTCGCAGGAGATAATGGCGGGATGATCGCCTGGACAGGGATTCTCGCGCACAAATCAGGCCAGAAGATTTCGAAAGACGTGGACTCTAGATGGAGAACAGATGATGTGGAAGTTAATTGGTTTACGTTGACAGCGAAGTAGCAAGCATTTCTTCCCGTTCCTTCTCGATTTCATGTGCATTTTCAAAACGTTCTTTAAATTCACCGATATAATCCTTCGTTAGAGAGATCATTTCACCCCTTGAACGAATCTTTGTTTCACTGGTAATTATGTCTGAATTGTTCGCATTCCTTTTTATAATATCTTTGAGTTGTCCCATGGAATATGGTTCAAAATATATCTCCAACAAATCCCCAAGTTGCTCCTTCTTTATCAGAGGATTTTTCCCGAGATTTGCCCAGTGTCCATCAAAACTTATAGGGTTGCCCATGGCGAAAAGAAGAAAGTAGCCTATAGTATCCAGTTCTTGTCCTATGGCCTCTTTCCCGAATTTGTAATCTGAATCTGTCAGCACAACCATTGGATCGGAATTGGGCCGATAAATTATATTTCCATGGTGGGGATCTTTGGGGGCAATACCATACCCGATCATCTCCCTGGACACTTTTAATGCCTCGGCCACGATTTTGAATCTCTCCTCCTTGCTCATGCTGCTAACAGTATGTTTGCATATATCAATCCCATCCGCGTAACTTTTTATCAGGCGGAAATGTTCACCTTCTGTCTTTCTATTCACTGGAGCAGAAATATCTGTTGCATTATATCCGAGAATACCTACCACAGAACGTTCCAATTTATCTCTAACTTCATAATGCTCATGGAATGGTTCAGCAATTTTCAAAACATCTGGGCGATAACCCGAAAAAAACATAGGATCATAGGTGTCTATAAATTCCATTACTACTATCTTGGTTTTTTCCGGGATTTGATAAATTTTAACCTTTGAGCTCTTCGTGTCCCCGATCACTTCCCATTTGTCCGGGTTTCCAACATCAGGAAGATCGCGCCTGTATTTTATTATGCCATTATCTCTAAAAACACTCGAACCGTATTCATTATTTTCTTTATCACATTTCCCATCAATTTCCAGTTCCATATCTCTGAAGAATGTGTTTGGGTTATCATGGCCTTCGTAGCCCATTCTCATAAGTGATACAATAACACCAATTCTTCGTAGTCCATTTTTACCTTCATAACCATCCAGAACCATTTCCCCAACTTCGTTTCCAATGGAGAGTGTTTTCGCGGCATCGGAAAGGGATTTTAAAGGTTCTCTTTCATCATATTTTCCAATGCAGCCTAAAATCGTTTCGGCAAAATATCCGGGTAGGTTTTCTGAACCATAACGAGATGGTATAGTATTTATGCTGCCAACCCTCATTGCATCCATTACGTTGCCTTTGAATTCGGGGGGTACAGTCAATCAATCACCGGCTTCCAGTTTTTTCTTTTTTGATTTGTTTTTGGTTATGTAGAATGCGATGTTCTTTTCGTCCCGCTCTTCGTTGCAGAAGGCAAACCTTTTCTTGACAGGATATACCCCGTTAAAGCAGGCTTTGCAGGTGTCCGAGTGCCCTATCGCCTCATCCAGTTCCTGCACGGTCGGGTAACATACGCGGTCGACATTTAGCTTCTTTGCGATTTTCGATCCTATCTCCTCCACAGAACCCGTCAATCCCTGGGCGGCGAATGTCTTACCTCTCGGATCCTTAATGCACGGGTGAGCAAGCGGTGGGCAGGATATCACCAAGCTTATCTCGTCCGCTCCGGCGTTTCTCAATTTATTAACCATACCGTCCCTGAACACCGTTCCCCTCACGATTGAATCGTCACCACAAACGACTTTCTTTCCCTTGACGAAATCCTTGTTTATGAAGAATTTTACCCTGGCAGCCATCATCCTTTCTTTAGGGTCTTCCACCTGGAACGTCCTCTTCGCGCCCGGGTTCTTTATGGAAACCTCATCAAAGGGTATAAAGGTGTTTTTAATTTTGCAAAGACCCTGCTGATAGCCAAGCGCGACGGCTCTCCCTGAATCAGGGGATGCCATAACGATGTCAACATCAAGTGGATATCTCTTGGCGAGCTTCCCCCCGAGCGTTTTCCTGACAAGATATACATTTCTCCCTTCAATTGTGGATGTCGGGTCAGCGAAGTATATCCATTCAAAAGCGCAATGAGCATGCTTGTTCTTCTTAAGGACTCTTGATTTCATTCCATCTTTGGATATGATTATTATCTCCCCCGGTTCTACATCCTTCACAAAATCCGCTTCTATGATATCAAGCGCTTTAGTCTCAGATGCTATTATGTGCATGCCGTCTTTTTTACCCAGACACAGGGGCTTTATGCCCTTCGGATCTCTGAAGGCTATCAGGTAAAATTTCCCTCCTTTTCTCGCAGCTATCACCACGTTATACGGGCCTCTCCCGTCCATTTTTTCCATAACCCTTTCAACAGCAGAATAAAAATTCCCTGTTTCCCTGAGGTAATCCAAGAAAAGCGTTCTCATAACGCTGTCGTGTTTTTTCTCCCCGAAACCCAGCAAAACCCCATCCATCGCGAGCGAGATGTTAACGTTCTGATCGCCCCACTGCTCTACGGGCTGTAAACCGCCCGTTCTTTCATAAAGGGCATGACCTATACCGACGGAAGGCTTCATTTTTTTCAATTTTTCCAGTTTATCTTTAAGAAAATAGTAAATAAGGCCGTTGCTGGTCAGGGTGTGGAAGTATTTCCCATCGTTCACACTTATCCCACATCCCTCCTCCCCGCGATGCTGCAGGGCTGTCAAACCATAGAACAAATCATCCATTACGTTTTTCCCGTCAACAGAAAATATCCCGATTATTCCGGACATCTTATTTTCTTAACAAGGAGATTTTTAAATTTGAGCCTGAAGGTTAATGCAGAATATTAAAGGTTTTCAGTGTATACCGTGAACTTTTATATTCTTAGCACGTTCACTGGGACCAGTGCCAGCGACATGGGGGTTGTTTTCTCTTTCGGTGTGTAGTCGTCTCATGTAATCTGGACTTGGGCATACACTTCTATGACCACACCCCGTGTATCCCGGATCTTTTTCACATTCGTAATTGCAAGCTACCACTGTACCTGAATTTATAAAAGCTGAAACTCTATCCATTTGCATATCCTTTATGAATTTTTTAAGATCATTAGATTCGGGCATATTATCACTTATATCTTTATTTACACACCAATATTTAAATACTTTATTTATGTTTTTCCTTTTTGGTGGTTAAAAATATATTGTGATCTCCATTTTTATTGCCTTTTCCCTATTTAATACCATGAGAATCGCGATTCTTTCGGATTTCCATTTCGGGTTCGGGTCGGGGACTGAACGGGCGAATGATCCCTATGAGGCGTTCAGGGAAGCGGTAGAGAAATCGCTCGATTGCGATCTGATTATTTTCGGGGGCGATGTATTCGACACGAGAAATCCGGACGCTGAAACCCTGACGAAGGCGATGGAACTGATGACGAGAATCCTTCTCATTCAGAACGACGTGAAGCTCATACAGGGTATAGGGAAGGATATATCGAAGGTGTCTGAGATCGCTCTGATGGGGATCCCGATCGTTGCGATACACGGGACGCATGAGAGGCGGACGAAGGGCCTGCTTAATCCCGTGGAAGCCCTCGAGAAGGCGGGGTTCCTGGTTTACCTCCACTGCAACGGCGTGATATTCGAGAAGGGTGGCGAGCGTGCCGCGATTCACGGGATGTCAGGGGTTCCGGACCAGTACGCGGAGAGCGTGATGTCCAACTGGAACCCGAAGCCCGAACACGGCTGTTTCAACATACTCCTCCTCCACCAGTCCATAACCGAATTCCTTTACGCCCCGCACACGCTCGACCTCAGCAAGATCCCGAAAGGTTTCGATTTGTATGTTAACGGCCACATACATGAAGCAAAAGCGAGTGAATACGCCGGCAAACCATTCCTGTTAACGGGTTCTCTCATCCCGACACAGCTCAAGGAAGAATCAGAGAAGCTGAAGGGTTTCTGGATCGTGGAGACTTCCATGCGCGACCGGATGAAAGCGAACAAGAACCTGAAATTCGCGAGGGTGATTGACAAGAACGGGACGAGGATATACTGGGTTGAACTGGAAAACCAGAGGAAAATGTATTACAGGACGTTCG
>JAGMCY010000099.1 GCA_023128965.1 Candidatus Aenigmatarchaeota archaeon
TGAACTGAGTACCAAGAAATTACCTACTCCAACGCCCCCCATCGATGTCATCAACCTGAGAAAAACAATCGAGGATAACAGGAAGACCATCGAGAATCTCAAATCCATGATATCGGAGAAACCTGAGAAAGGCCTTCCTAACCTTGGCGCCATCAAAAAGATGATAAACGAGAACAGAAAACTTGTTGAGGACCTGAGAACCAAGGTCCAAGAATCCGTTTCAGCGGTACCTGCCGAGACGCACGGCGAACTGGAAACCCTCCATAATGAGATAACGAAACTGGAATCCGAAGTGAAACGGCTGAAGGAAGAAAAACCAGCCGTGGTGGGATTAAAAGGCGAGCCAAAGGACGAGCCGCCAAAAAGCGAGATAGACTTTCTCAGGAAGGAAATTTTCGCAAAGCTGGAAGACCTGAACATGAAGTTCGGGATGAAAGGATCCGAGGAACTGAAAAATGCAATAGACGCTAACAGGATGAGTGTAGAAAAGCTGAAATCGATAATTTACGGTAAAGAAGTGGACATGGATGGCGTAATAAAGGAAATAAACAAGAACAGGAGATTCATAGAGGAAATGAAGGATGCGGTTATGGGGAAAACCGGTAAAGTCATGCTTCCCCCTGAACCGGAACTGCGAAAGAAAATGCTTCAGGTAGAGCAGAGGATCGAATCCCTTGGAAGGAAGCTCGATAAAATGAACAGGATAAAACCCATAAAGATTCCCATGCTGCCGAGACCCCGGATCCCCCAAAAGATGGACATCGAGAAAATTAAAAAGGACGTGGATTCTGTTCTCTCGAGAATGGGGGATTTCATAACAAAGGATGAGATAGAAAAGGGATTTCTGGAAAAGAGACTGAAAACCGATGAAAAGCTCGTGGGAGAAGACCTCGATAAGGAACTGGACGAGATAAAGAAGACTATTATCCGGAACGAGGATTACATAAACAACATAGTCTCGGATATGGAAGAAATGAAGAAGGAAGTGGGAACCGTTGAAAAACGCGAGTGGGCCAAGGTCAGCGAGCTCCCCGAGATCGAGGAACTCAAGAAAAGGATCGATGAACTGGAGAAAAGGCTCGAAAGCGGCGGGGAAAGACCGATGTTCATTGAGTGAATATTTTTACGAAATCGTTTAAACACCCAACATCCCGAAAAAATCCCCGGAAATTAGCGAGGTCAAACTTCCATCAAAACCTCCAAATCACTTGCCCTTTCTCCTTGACATCAGAGAGAGAAGCCGTCTTCTGGTG
The DNA here is from genome assembly GCA_023128965.1 of Candidatus Aenigmatarchaeota archaeon. GTDB lineage: Archaea > Aenigmatarchaeota > Aenigmatarchaeia > QMZP01 > QMZT01 > JAZGEG01. The sequence continues at coordinate 1,254 of JAGMCY010000099.1, forward strand.
TGGCGCTTCGCATGGGGAAGGTGTATCTCGTGCATGTACTTCACATCCTCAACCGAGTAAAACGCCCTCGGATCGAAATTCTTGATTATATTCACCACCCTCCGGAGCCTTTTCCGTTTTACTATGGTGAATACCATCTCAACATTCGACTTCTTTCCTTTCGCGTCAATGCTCGTGGTTTTGTACCCGCATATTTCGAGTTTCTCTATAAGTCCGGTCGGGTCCTTCTTGGTCACCGTAACCACGCTCAGGTAACCCATCGCGAGCTTGCTTTCAAGATATATGCCGAAAAACGTTCCTATAGCGAAGCCTCCTGCATAAGCTATGTAGTTAATGAAGTTCGTGAGGTTCTGCATTATCTGTGTGATAGCGAGTAACCATACGAGGACTTCGAAAAAACCAACAAGAGGAGCTAGATACTTCAAACCCTTGGAAATGAATATTATCCTTATGGTCCCCATCGTGACGTCAAGTATCCTGGCCAGAAAGATAAAAACCGGTATTACAACCAGGCCCAAGAATTCAGAATTCATCATGAAAGATATGAAATCCATGTTGCCCCCTCTAAATCAAATATAAACGAGGGTGATATATAAATTCTTTTATCGTCGAAGCCCAAACTTTTATCTCTAACGATTAAAATATCCATCAAGGCGGTTTCATGGCCATAAAAGGAACGGTAGTCTGCGGCGTGGATGAAGCGGGAAGGGGAGCAGTTCTCGGTCCGCTTGTCATAGCGGGGGTTTCGGTCCGCGAGAAAGACCTCCCGAAACTCAAGAAGCTCGGCGTCCGCGATTCCAAAGAGCTCACCCCGAAACAGAGGGAGCGTATGGCGGAGAGGATCGAGAAGATCGCGAAGGACGTGGTAGTTCTTAAGGTCGGACCCTGCAGGATAGACAGCTACAACAGGCAGGGTGTGAACCTGAACAGGGTTGAGGCGATGAAGATGACCACCGTAATAGACTGCCTGAACGCGCACAAGACGTATGTTGATGGTCCTGAACTCAACCTAGGGAAGTTCAAACGGATCATGGGGAAGATGTTGAAGTTCGATACGAATCTCGTGGTTGAACATAAAGCCGACGTGAACTACCCGATCGTCTCCGCGGCCTCGATAATAGCGAAGGTCGAGAGGGATAACGAGATAGAGGAACTTCGAAAGAAATACGGGATCGAGGGGACGGGTTACCCGAGCGACGAGCGGACGATCAACTGGATGAAAGCCTACCTGAAAGAGCACAAGAAGTTCCCCGAGGAAGGACTGGTCCGCCACACCTGGATGACCACGAAAGGTTTGCTAGGGGATCACAGGCAGAGAAAACTTTTCGGTTTCTTGAGAAGAGGTTAATCTTTCTTT